>JACRMT010000003.1 GCA_016214855.1 Nitrospirota bacterium
GGTGTATGCCCCCTAAAGGTCGGTGGTAGACTACCACTTCGATAGGCTGGAGGTGTAAGCGTAGTAATATGTTCAGCTGACCAGTACTAATTGACCGTGTGGCTTGACCCTTATTTCTCTTCCCTCCTGTTGTCAAAAAACAGGTTGACAAACAACCGTTCTTTGATGTTATAATAGCGTCTCTGGAAATTAAGGTTTCCGGTGGTATTGCCGGAGGGGTCACACCCGTTCCCATCCCGAACACGGAAGTTAAGCCCTCCATGGCCGATGATACTTGGACTGCAAGGTCCTGGGAAAGTAGGTAGCTGCCGGATTATACATGAAAGGCCCCGAATTATATTCGGGGCCTTTTTTTGGTTGCCGAGCTATGCTGTTTTTTTCTTTCTTATGCTGCAGATACGCCTGCAGTAGTTATCGCTACTGCGCAGACCTTCAGCTCCGGTATCTTCACCTGGGGATCGAGCGCATCAATGGTGAGCACATTGGCAGCAGCCTCACGGTAGTGCATGGGTATGAAGACCGTGCCCTCCTGCACCCTATGCGTTATTCGCGCCTTAATGGCAATCTCGCCCCTGCGCGACCTCACCTTGATAAGATCGCCGTTGCTGATCCCGAGGTTCCTGCTGTCAAAAGGATTTATCTCAACATAGGGCTCACCCGCATGCGATTCTATTGGCTCAACGCGCCGTGTCATGGAGCCGGAGTGATACTGGAACAGATTGCGCCCGGTTGTCAGAACAAAGGGATATTCACTGTCGCACACTTCAGCAGGCGGCTGGTATGCAACCGGCAGAAATGAGACTTTGCCCTTTGGAAAGCCGTCCTTATATAGATAGGGCGTGCCGGGATGGTCTGCTGCAGGGCAGGGCCAGCAGAGCCCGCGCTTCTCAAGCCGCGTATAGGACACCCCTGATATTGCCGGCCAGAGCTGCCGGTATTCTTCAAATATCTTCTCGGGTGAATGTGCCATATCAAGGCCGATACGTTTCGAGATCTCCGCGATGATCCAGAGATCATCCTTTGCCTCTCCAGGAGGGTTAACTGCCTTGCGCACCCTTTGAATTCTCCGCTCCGTATTGGTGAACGTGCCATTCTTCTCGAACGAGCAGGCAGCCGGTAGCACAACATCTGCAAGCTTTGCCGTATCGGTCAGAAAGATGTCCTGCACGACCAGAAGATCAAGATGTTCGAGAGCTTTGATCGTGTGATGCATGTTCGGATCAGTGATGATCGGGTTCTCCCCCATAATGTACATGGCCTTGAGGTTTCCTTCAGCAGCCTCGTTTATCATCACCGTAGACATCATGCCGACCTTCGGAGACAGAGGACGTCCCCAGGCCTTTTCGAATTTATTTCTGATCTCAGGATCGTCAACCTTTTGATACCCCGGATAGACATTCGGAAGACAGGCGGCGTCAGAGGCACCCTGGACATTGTTCTGGCCCCTAAGCGGATTGATGCCGGTGGATTCCCTGCCGATATTGCCGGTAAGGGATACAAGGTTAGCAAGAGCTGTAACATTGTCGGTGCCGCATGCATGCTGGGTTATCCCCATGGTGTAAAAGACCCCTGCCTTGCGCGATGAGCCGTACATACGCGCAGCCCTGATGATCTCATCTTTCGGAACGCCCGTGATCTTTTCCGCATACTCAGGGGTAAACGACTCGATAGACGCTTTCCATGCATCGAATCCCTCGGTCTTTTCTCCTATGAACTCTTCGTTCTGAAGCCCTTCGCGCAGGATAATACAGGCCATGCTGTTCAGGAGCGCGATATCAGACCCCGGACGGATCTGCAGGTGGATATCCGCGAATTTCACCATCGGAATCTTTCTCGGGTCTGCAATGATGATCTTTGCGCCCTTGCGGCGGGCCTTGATCATGCGGTTTGCGATGACCGGGTGCGTCTCCTTGGTGTTGGATCCGATGATAAAGATCACTTCCATGCCCTCGATCTCCCATATGGAGTTCGTCATTGCTCCTGAACCGAATATTTTGGCCAGACCGGCCACGGTGGGGGAGTGTCAAAGTCGGGCGCAGTGATCTACGTTGTTGGTGCCGATGCCTGCCCTGATAAGTTTTTGGAACGCATAGTTCTCTTCATTGGTGCAGCGAGCAGAAGAAAGTCCGCCGATGGAATCAGCGCCGTATCCGGCTTTTATCTCCGCAAGCCGCTTCGCCACGTGATCGAGGGCCTCGGTCCATGACGCCTTTTCGAACTCGCCGTTTCGCTTAATCAGCGGATGGGTCAGTCGCTCCTGGCTGTTCACAAAGCGGTACCCGAACCTTCCCTTTACGCAAAGCCAGCCCTCATTCAGGGTCTGTTCCTTTGATGTTATCTTGAGGATCTCGTTGTCCTTTACATGGGCGGTGATAGTGCAGCCGGTGCCGCAATACGTACAGATCGTATCCACTTCTGTCTGATGATCTTTCCTGCCTTTTTTACTCCAGAGCTTGCCGGTGAGCGCCCCGGTAGGGCAGACACTGACACACTGTCCGCAGAACTCGCAGTCCAGGTCCTCCTCATAGCTGGTGCAGATCTTGGAATTAAAGCCGCGGTATCCGAAGTCGATCGCCTCGACGCCCTGTATCTCATCGCAGGCCTTTACGCACCTGCCGCAGAGGATGCATTTTTCGAGGTCCCTTTCTATGAACGGGTTGTTGTCACGTTTAGAATATGTCCTTCTCTCTCCCTTAAATCTGTTCTCTCTGATGCCGTAGTCATAGGCAAGGTTCTGCAGGTCGCAGCTGCCGGCTTTTTCGCAGATCATGCAGTCATTCGGATGGTCAGAGAGGATCAGCTCAAGCACGGTCTTCCTTAATTCCTGAAGGTATGGGCTCGATGTTGTGATTTCCATGCCATTGCTTACGGTGGTGGTGCATGACGTGACCGGCTTCGGCATACCCTTTACCTCGACAATGCAGAGTCTGCAGCCGCCAAAGGGGGTAAGCTTGGGATGATGGCAGAGCGTAGGTATCGGAATTTTGAGCAGCTTTGCAGCCTGAAGGATCGTGGCAGTATCAGCCACTTCGATCGTCTTGCCGTCAATCGTGATCTTTGCCATCTTAATCCCTTCCTACGGACTTGAACTTGCAGACCTCGAAGCAGGCGCCGCATTTGACGCAGAGCTCCGGGTCTATTTTGTGGGGTTTCTTCTTTTCGCCGGTGATCGCTCCTGCAGGGCATGCCCTGAGACAGGCGCCGCACCCTTTGCAGGCATCCTCAATAACAGAATAGGTTATCAGGTCCTTGCAGACCTTGGCAGGGCACTTTTTTTCCCTGACATGTGCTTCGAACTCTTCCCTGAAATATTTCAGCGTGCTCAGCACGGGATTGGGAGCGGTCTGGCCGAGGCCGCAGAGCGAGGTGGCCTTGATGCTGTTGCTCAGGGTTTCAAGAAGCTCAAGGTCACTCTCCTTGCCTTGCCCTTTGGTTATCCGCTGCATGATCTCTAAGAGTCTCTTGGTGCCTATCCTGCAGGGCACGCATTTGCCGCAGGACTCTTCCTGGGTGAACTGGATAAAGTACTTTGCCATGTTCACCATGCAGTTGTCCTCGTCAAGGACGATCATCCCGCCGGAGCCGACGATCGATCCGACCTTTGCGAGCGACTCATAATCCACGTTAATATCAAGCATATTGGCCGGGATACAGCCGCCTGACGGCCCGCCGGTCTGGACTGCCTTCAGCTTTTTCCCGCCTTCGATGCCTCCACCGATGTCCTCGATGATCTCCCGCAGCGTGATCCCCATGGGCACTTCGATCAGGCCCGGGTTCTTGATCTTACCGGTCAGGGCAAAGACCTTTGTTCCCTTCGAGCGCTCTGTTCCATGTGACGCATACCACCGATAGCCTCTTCTCATGATGTAAGGGACGTTGGCAAGGGTTTCAACGTTATTGATGACCGTTGGCCTCTGCCACAGCCCCTTGTTCACCGGGAACGGCGGCTTCGGTCTCGGCATGCCGCGCTGGCCTTCGATAGAAGCTATGAGTGCTGTCTCTTCGCCGCAGACAAATGCGCCGGCACCCAGTTTGACCTGTATGTCAAAGTCGAAGATTGTTCCAAAGATATTGTTACCGAGAAAGTGGCGTCGTCTTGCCCTGTCTATGGCGAGCCTTAGCCGCTCCACCGCAAGAGGATATTCTGCGCGGATATAAACGTACCCGTGATGGGCGCCGATGGCATAGGCGGCAATGATCATGCCTTCGATGACCGCATGAGGATTTCCTTCAATGACCGCGCGGTCCATAAATGCACCGGGGTCCCCCTCATCCGCATTGCAGACGATATATTTTATGTCGCCTCGGGCCTTGCGCCCCAGTTCCCACTTGAGTCCGGTAGGAAACCCGGCGCCGCCGCGACCTCTCAGTCCTGATGCCTTGATCTCTGCGATAACCTCATCCGGCAGCCACTCTGTCAGCACGTCCCGCGCAGTCCCGTATCCTCCGACCGCATGATAGTCATCAGGGTCCTCAGGATCTATCTTCCCGCAGTCCGAGAGCACGATCTTGACCTGTTTGTGATGAAAATTCTTGTAGTCTTCGCCGACCTGCCATTCAGCTATGGGAGTTCTTCCGAGAATATGTTCCGTGACGATCCTCGGCACCATGTCAGGCTTAATGAACTGATAGGTGGTTACTGCCCCGTCGGTGAGAACGTCGACAAGCACATCCTTGGCACAGAGTCCCCGGCAGCCGACACGATGGGCCAAACAATGCTCTTTGACGATTGCCGGAAAATCTGCCGCCTCCAGCTCTGCACGAAATGCCTGCAAGACCTCGGCACCACCTGAGGCCATGCCGCCCGTACCCATGCAGACATTAATAACGGTCTTATTCTTTGTCATCAGATGGGCCTTTCAGGGCGCGGAGTTCTTTCATGATCTTGTCCGTTGTTGCCTTGCCATAGACCTTCTTGTCCAGAATGAGAACCGGCGCAATGCTGCAGGCTCCGACGCAGTTCACCTGTTCAAGGGTTAACTCTCCGTCTTTTGTGGTGTCTGCTTCCGGCTCAAGTTTCAACTCGATCTGGAGGCTATTAAGGATGCGATCTGAGCCGCGGACATGGCAGGCGGTTCCGCAGCAGACGGTTATCTTGTGTCTGCCGGTCGGCCTCATGCGGAACTGGGCATAGAACGTTACAACCCCGAAGAACCGGCTTGGTGCGATACCGAGGGTCTGGGAGAAGTAGTCTATCGCCTCCCTCGGTATGTAGCCGAAGGCGTCCTGGGTGTCCTGCAGAAGAGAGATAATATTTCCCCCGTTCTGCCGGTATTGACTGACTATGGTTTCAAATGTTTCAATCATAAGGTTATTTTATGAAGCTATGATAACTTATCATAAAGTCCCTTATTTTTTCCATGCGAATTTTTTTGGGCAGCTATGCATTTGCGAGGGGTAATTCTCGTCCCCTTTCCAGGGGAGGAATAAGGTGGGGTAATAACAAAACAGATCAACCTCCCCATCCCCCTCCTTGGTAAGGAGGGGATTCCTGGGCAGTTCAATTCAAAACTGAAAATTGCGGATTACTGCAGAAGGGCTTTTTAATATCCTGCTATATAGTCCTTGAGATAATGGATCTCAGTAGTCATCTTGTGGACCTGGGACAGAACGATATCCCGGATCGAGAGCATGCCTATGACCTTTCCCATGTCAACAACCGGCAGATGGCGGATGTTCTTTTCGACCATGACAGCCATGACGCTGTTGAGGTCATCGCCGAGTTCTGCAACCATAAGGTTCTTTGTCATGGACTCGCTGACCGGAATGTCGTGGAACCTCCTCCCATCCTTGTTGATATAGCAGCGGACAACATCGCGTTCCGTAAAGATCCCTGCAGTGCGGTCATTCTCCTCAATGATGATCGCGCTGATCTTTTTGCTGTCCATGAACCGGATCGCATCCTCAACCGAGCCTGATGCGTCCATCGAAAAAACCTCTTTCCCCTTTGTCTCAAGCAGCTCCTGAACTTTCATCTTCTATCCTCCTTTTGGTTTAATGCTATTGCCTGGGACAGCCCCAGGGACTTTGCAGATCTCCTGCCCTAATAATTAACCAGTGCCTTCAGGAACTTCTCATTCATGCGCCTCACGTTGAGGGCCGAGACAATGGCTATATTCTTTATGATCTTGAGCATGCAGTGCGGCTCCTTCTTTTCGAGCTCCGTAAAGGCCTCTTTGGAGAAGAGGACCAGTTCCGTGTTTTCGAGCGCCCGAGCGTCGGTTGCATGGTCGGTCTTTTCAAGGGTCGCTATCTCGCCGATGAAGCTCCCGGGGGTTACGATCACGAGGGGCTGTTTCCATCCGTCTGTTGTGGTCTTGGATATCTCTATCCTGCCGCTCTTGACCATATGGATGCCTTTGCATATGCCTTTCTCCCGGAAAACATGTTCATCCCTGAGCAGCCTGACCATAGACACCATAGGCAGGAGTTTTTCGAGCTCTGCATTATCGAGACCCTCAAGCAATGTCTGTGACGTTAATTCCTGAACTGTCAGCATATTAGTCTCCCTCCCTGAAGGGTTCTACCCTGACTGCGGTGATCTTGAAGCCGGGTGTTTTTGAGATCGAGTCGATATTGGTATCGCTCGTAAGAACGTTCACTGCTGCTTCTGCATAATGCATGGGTATGAATACCGTGCCGGGGCTGACACGGTCTGTACTCCTGACCCGGAGGACGATGCTGCCCTGCGATGAGGAGACCTTTGCGGGGTCACCGTCCTGCATGTTGGCCCGGGCTATATCATCAGGATGCATCTCGATATACGCCTCTCCTGCGTGCTTCTCAAGCAGAGGCACCCTTCGCGTCATGGATCCGAAGTGATACTGGAAAAGGTTTCTGCCAGAGTTGAGAATGAAGGGATACTCTGTATCAGTGCTCCCGGCAGACCGCTCAAAGGGTACAGGGGTAAAGGCTGCCCTTCCCCGGGGAAATCCGCCCTTGTATAAATGCTCGGTCCCCGGATGGTTCTTGGTCGGGCAGGGCCACTGTACGCCCCGGGATTCGATCCGTGTATAACTTATCCCTTCAACTGCAGACCAGAGGCTGCCGAATTCTTCGAATACGCCCTCCGGAGAACTGCAGCTCATCTCATATCCCATTCTACGGGATAGTTCCGTGATCACCCAGGAGTCGTCTCTTGCCATGCCCGGTGCTGCGACGGCCTTTCTTACCCGCTGGACCCTTCGTTCAGTATTGATGAAGGTGCCGTTTTTTTCGGCAAAGCAGGAAGAGGGGAAGACCACGTCTGCGAGTTTACCTGTCTCTGTCAGAAAGATGTCCTGAACGATAAGCAGTTCGAGCGTTTCAAACCCCTTTTTCGTATGGCTGACGTTGGCATCGCCCAGAACGGGATTTTCGCCCATCACGTACGCGGCCCTGATGCTGCCGTCCAGGGCCTTCTGTGCAAGCTCGGAAGCGGCTATGCCCGGCCGGGCAGAAAGCGACCTTCCCCATGCTGCCTCAAACTTCTCCTGTATCTCGGGAATATCGACCCGCTGGTACCCGGGGAATATGTTCGGCAGGCACCCAGCATCGCACGCGCCCTGCACGTTGTTCTGACCTCGCAGCGCATTGATACCCGTGAACTCCCTTCCGATATTACCGGTCAGGAGTGCGAGATTTGCGATTGCGTTCACATTGGCTGTTCCGTTCACATGCTGGGTAATACCCATCCCGTAATAGATGGCCGCTTTTCTTGATCCGCCATAGAGCCTTGCTGCGTGTATGATCTTTTCCCTGGGCACGCCGGTCAGTTTTTCTCCGACCTCTGGCGTGAACTCTTCAATGCTCTTTTTCCAGTCGTCAAACTGGCGGGTCTGGGCTTCGATGAATTCGCTGTTCTGCAGCCCTTCTGCAAGAATAACATGACTGATGCTGTTCAGAAGAGCTATGTCCGTCCCCGGCCTCTGCCTGAGCCATGTCTCGGCAAAGCGGCACATGGCCAGCTTCCGCGGATCAGCGACAATGATCTTCGCTCCCTTCTGATGCGCCCTGATCATGGCGTTTGCTATGACCGGATGGGCTTCCTTGGTGTTTGACCCGACGATGAAGATTACTTCATTGCCCTCGATCTCACGGACCGAATTGGTCATTGCTCCTGAACCGAATACAGTGGCCAGACTGGCCACAGTGGCGGCGTGTCAAAGCCGGGCGCAGTGGTCAACATTGTTCGTGCCGACTGCTGCCCGCATGAACTTCTGAAAGAGGTAATTCTCCTCAGTAGTGCAGCGCGCAGAAGAAAGCCCGGCAATGGCATCAGGACCATGCGCTTCTTTTATTTTGTTTAATTTATTTGCCGCAAAATCCAGGGCCTCTTCCCATGAGGCAGCCTGGAGCCTGCCATCTTTTCTGATGAGGGGTTGCTTAAGTCTGTCAGGGCTTGATACAAAACTGTAACCGAACCTGCCTTTTACGCAGAGCAGCCCTTTGTTCACAACACTGTCCGGCCGTGAAGAGACCCTGATGATCTCATTGTTCTTTACATGAAGTGTAATGCTGCAGCCAACGCCGCAATACGAGCAGGTGGTGTCGACCTCCCGTATCTTCCAGTATCGTCCTTTGCCGATCCAGTCCCGGCCGACAAGGGCGCCGGTAGGGCATGCCATGACGCACTGGCCGCAGAACTCGCAGTCGAGGTCTCGTTCAAACGGAGGGCAGACCTTGGTGCCGAACCCCTTGTACGCGAAATCGATCGCTCCTACGCCCTGGACCTCATCGCAGATCTTTACACACCGTCCGCAGAGGATGCACTTTTCCATGTCGCGCTCAATAAAACGGTTGGCATCTTTTTTGTCGTATATTCTCCGCTCACCGCTGAAGAGGGGTTTCCTGATGTTATACATATAGGCAAGTTCCTGCAGTTCGCACTCGCCTGTCTTCTGGCAGACCATGCAGTCGTAAGGATGATCGCTCAGGATCAGGTCAATGGTGTCCCTTCTGAGGTCTTCAATATACGGAGAGTTCGTGATGACCTCCATATCCTTTTCGACCGGTGTAGTGCAGGATGTTACCGGGGTCCCATTTACCTCAACAATGCAGACCCTGCATGCGCCTGACTGGCTGATCATCGGGTGATTGCAGAGCGCCGGGATATAGATGCCGATCTCCTTTGCTGCTTCGAGGATCGTCCTGCCTTCAACAACATCAATGACCTGGCTGTTGATCCTGAGCCTGACCGTCTTATTTATCTCTTTCTTAGTGCTCATTGTTTTTTGATCGCCTTGAACTTGCAGGCCTTATAGCAGGCCCCGCACTTTATGCAGGCAGCAGCATCGATCCGGTGCGGTTTCTTCACCTCTCCCGAGACAGCCCCTGCAGGGCAGACCTTTTTGCAGAGGGTGCAGCCCTTGCATTGCTCTTCAATAATGGAAAAAGTTATCAGCGCCGTGCAGACGCCGGCAGGACATCTCTTCTCTTTAATATGCGCCAAATACTCGTCGCGGAAATGGTTCAGGCCGGTGATGAACGGGTTCGAAGCGCTCCTGCCGAGGCCGCAGAGAGACGAGGTCTTCATCAGTCCGCTCAGCCGCTCAAGCGTTGCAAGGTCCTTATATTCAGCAGTGCCTTCTGTTATCTTTGTCAGCAGTTCCAGCATCCTTTTCGTGCCGATCCTGCAGGGCGGACACTTGCCGCAGGATTCCCGCTGCAGGAACTCCATAAAGAACTTTGTGATCGATACGATGCAGTCGTCTTCATTGAAGACGACCATACCGCCCGAACCGACAATGCTGCCGATCTTCGAAAGGTTTTCGTAATCAAGTCCCATATCGAGCATTGAGGCAGGGATAAGGCCGCCTGAAGGTCCGCCGACCTGTACTGCCTTTAAGGCCCGGCCGCCTTCCATGCCGCCGCCGATGCCGTACACAATATCCCGGAACGGCATGCCCATAGGGATCTCGACAAGTCCGACATTTTTCACCTTGCCTGAAAGCGTGAACACCTTCGTGCCTGTGCTCTCTTTTGTTCCGATGGACGAGAACCAGTCCGGGCCTTTGCCGATGATAAGCGGGATATTCGAAAAGGTTTCTGCATTATTGATCACCGTCGGTTTTCCCCAAAGGCCTTTCTGCACAGGGAAGGGCGGCCTGACCCTTGGCATGGCCCTCTTGCCTTCGATCGATTCCATTAGTGCGGTCTCTTCGCCGCAGATGAAGGCCTCTGTCCCGAAACTGAACTCAATAGCAAAGCAGAAGTCAGTGCCGAAGATATTTCTGCCGATGAACCCTTTATCCTTTGCCTGGTCTATGGCGGCGCGAAGTCTTTCAACAGACAGATGATATCTCTCCCGTATATAGATGAATCCTTTTTCAGCACCGATTGCATATCCGCCGATCAGCAGGCCTTCAATAATAGCGTGGGGGTTTCCTTCGGCCAGGGGTCGGTTCACTTCACCCACATTGCAGATGATATATTTTGTTTCATCAGGCTGGTTCTTGCAGAGTTCCCATTTCGTGCCTGCGGGGAACCCGCTTCCGCCCCTGCCCCTGAGTCCTGACCGTATAACGTTTTTTATGACGTCATCACGCCTCATTTTTGAGATCGCCTTTTTCGCAGCCCGGTATCCCTTTATGGCAAGGTAGTCGTCAATGCTTTCCGGGTCTATCTCACCGCAGGGACCGAGCACGATCTTGTGTTGTCTGCTCTGAAAGGATTCGTAATCCTCTTTGGTGAGCCACTCGGCAACCGGTTCACCCTTAAGGATATGTTCTGCTACGATCTTCTCGACCATGGTCGGCTTGACCGACTGATAGGTGACTTTCTGATCGTTGATGATCACATCCACCAGCACGTCCTTGGAACAGAAGCCTCTGCAGCCGACCTTCGTATAACTGCACCTCTTGCCGATCTGCGCTTCGATCCCGTTCAGCTGAATGAGCTTCTGAAAAATGCTCATGACATCTGCACCTCCGGATGCCTTTCCCGAGGTGCCGAGACAGACCTTTATGCTCACTGTCTGCTGCTCAGTCATATTCAAAGCCTGTGTACTCCCCTTCTTTTTCGAAGCCCTTGACCAGCTTAACCACCTGCTCTGAGTCCACGTTGCCATATACCTGATTGTTCAGGATCGCCACAGGCGCAATGCTGCAGGCCCCGATGCAGGTTGCGTTCTGGACCGTAAAGGAGAGGTCCTGTGTGGTGTCCTCACCTTTGCCGAGACCGAGAGCTGACCTGACCTCAGAGAGGATCTGGTCAGCGCCTTTAATGTGGCATGCAGCGCCGCAGCATACGGTTATGGTGTTCTTGCCTGTCGGTTTGAGATGGAACTGGGAATAGAATGTTGCAATGCCGAAGAACCTGCTCTCCGGGATGTCCAGTCTTTTCGAAAACCAGACAACCGCTTCTTCGGGAAGATACCCAAATGCCGCCTGCGTCTGCTGAAGCAGGGTGATAAGAGTCCCTTTCGACTTCATATGAGTGTCGAGAACAGCTTTTAGCTTATGGTCCATGATCATGATCGTGTTGGAATTCCCGCCCTCCCGCGGCAGAAATGAGGTTTGAACTATGCGATTATTATACCTGCGGCGCTGGGCGGTAAGTTATTTAAAATTACAATACGATTATTTGCCGTATTCACCGGGATCCTGTCCAAAGGCCTGCCGGAAGTCTTAGAAAAAACGCAGAGTTCAGAACTTTCGGAAAAGCGGAACGTGCTCTTTTTTTTTCTTTGCTTTTTTTGAGGAGGGACAGTCCAAGGACTTGCAGAGGCTGCACCGGGTTTCGCTGCATCCCTGGCAGAAATCGCAGTCAGGACAGGGGTTCTTCTTCTGCAGCAGCAGGATCGGTTTCTTCTCCATGCTTTTATTATATGCACTGCCTGACCTGCCGTAAAGATCAAGATCAGCTTAACCCCTCCAATGAACAGGGGAATTATCATTAAATCTCCCCTCGCCCCTCTTTGCCAAAGAGGGGAATTGTTTCTCCCTTTGGCAAAGGGAGGCTAGGAGGGATTTATTAATAGTAGGCTATCCCCTTTTAACTGAAGCCTTACGATTAGCGTTCCACATCCACCTGTTCGGTCAAGAGCCGCCGGTAGTAGAAGTTCTGTCCATACAGTACGCTGACAGGGTTATGACCGGTGACGCGGTCTTTCGTGATCAGGGTAGTGACCGGGGCAACGGAGTGTTTGGTGAAGAGCATGTCGTGGCCTACACAGAGGCCCACGATGATGTTCATATCTGTGCCGGCATCGTTCAGGAGTCGCGCCTGGGCAATAGGGTTACAGGCAGGTTCGAAGGTCGACGGTCTCACCTTGTCCTCTTCCGTGACGCCGAGTTCGAGCTTGTCGATGCTCCCGCTTTTGCAGCAGACCGAAAGCGGTGTGAACCCCTGGGCAGAGAGGATGCGACTGAGGCGCTCAGTCTCATCGAGCAGGCCGATACAGGTGGCGATGCCGATCCTGCTGTAGCCCATAAGTTTGGCAAAGGCGATCGTATCTTCGACCCTTGTCCAGCGGGCACGGATCGCTGTGCTTCCCTGCTGATGTTCGTAGCAGAGACCTTCTACGCGTGTGGCGACCTGAGCCATCTTTGCGTCTGCGCTGTCTCCTTTGTAACAGTCGAAGCTTTCCTGAATAACGTTCATATGTTCCTGCGAGGGACAGTACCCGGGCTTCGGCGGCTTTTCATCAGGGTTAGCGCTCCAGCAGTTCGTCTTGCCGTTCTTCTGCCAGACAGCGCCGCAGCTGCTGCAACTGAATTCCTTCATCGTATGATCTCCTTTAATAAGATGCCATCATAAGAGCCGTCGGGTGAAAGCCTATCCCGGCCATACGTCAAGCCGTGCTTACTCAAAATCAGCGTAGATCTCGCCAAAGTTGATGCCTGCTATGGTCGATTTCTCGAACCTGTTCCGGATCGAGAGCTTTGCCTCTACAAGTCCCTGACTTGGGCTGCCGTTGTGTATGGCTACTGACGCTTCAATGAACGCTGCCAGGGAGTCGGCAGCCTTTACCAGTTCCCCGTCGCGCGGGTTGAACTGATTGTCATTATAGCAATCATTGATCTCGTCGCTGGTGACCTTCATTGTCTGACCGTTTACGGTCACGATGCTATTGAATTCATCTTCAGTAAAGCTTTTGATATCTGCATGCCACGCCCTGGGGATAAGGCTGTACACCTCACGCTCCATCTCCTCTTTCTCATACACTTTGATCAGCTCGGAAAGCCCTTCGATGGACCGTTTTACCGGAGAGATGATGTCCCGTGTAAGCACTTCGGGCAGGTCATGGAACAGGCCGGTGAAATAATTGTTCACGCAGCGCTTTGAGCAGGCCAGGTTCTCGAGCGAGAAGAAATACGAGAGGATAGCGACAAAGAGCGAGTGGCCCATAACCGAGGTTTTTGGTACTCGGTGAAGGTTTGCCCAGCGTATCTGGAAGCGCAACTGTCCACACATGTCGAGGAAGTGCCTGTACCGCTCACTCCGGGAAAGCTGCTCCATGCCTTTGAGGTCGCTGTATTCGTTCTGTTTGTCCTGAAGGCGCTTCCTGATCGCGCCCATCTCAAAGCTCTGGGGATGGATCTTCTCGATGATGTCGAACTCCCATTTGGTTGCGTAAAAGTGCGCAGCATTCAGGATCCGTCGATTGATATTTTCGGTCTCGTCAGAGAAGTAATCCTGGAAGAGCGAGCAGAAATCCTTGCCGAGCGGGGAGAGCACCGGTTCAAGCTCCTGATAGACCCACTCGTTCAGCTTACGGTATTTGGCCTTGTCCTCTTTGATCCTGTAGAAGATCGGGGGCTTAAGATCGGTCAGGACGATGCGCTGCAGGAGTTCGAAGATGCCGCCTTCAATGATCTCGATCCAGCTGAACCTGGGGTTGTCTTCCTCAAACTTGCCCAAAAAATAAGCGATGACCATCTTCTGCGCCTGTTTGTCAAGCTCGACGAACTCGACCGGCCGCACACGGTCGTTCCATCGCTGGATGTATGCCGCATCAAAAAGCTTTAAAAGAAGCGATTTTCTGATCATGAATAGTTCCCCCGTTGTTCTGTCTGCTATTATACCTTATCAAAAAGTCTTTGGTGCCTGAATAATACAGGGGAAATGGGCATAAAAAAGGGCCCGGTAAAGGGCCCTTTTTTAAGGTAATGATGTACTGGTTTTCTTACTTCTTAGGAGCCTCAGCAGGCTTAGGAGCCTCAGCCGGAGCTGCTGCAGGAGCCGGGGCAGGTGCAGGAGCCGGAGCCTCAGCCTTCGGGGCCTCCTTCGGAGCCTCAGGCTTCTTCTGCTCGCAACCAACGGTGAGAGCAAGAGCAAGAACCATGAGAACTGAAAGTGCAAGTGCAAAGATCTTCTTCATAATGTAAAACACCTCCTTTCGTTACAGAATGTTGTTCAAAATAGCCATAATCAGGATATTTTTTACTACCGCAAATTTTATATGTTCGCTTGACTTCTGTCAATATAAAATTGGCTATTTATATACAGAAGAGTTGATTATTTTCCTTGATCCGTGAGATGCCGCAGCCTTTCTTGAGAATAAGGCCGTTACGGTATATAATCCATTTTATGAAAAAAGCCCTTACTATCGCCGGGTTTGACCCTTCCGGAGGCGCCGGTCTTCAGGCTGACCTGAAGGTATTTCAGGCACTCGGTGTGTACGGCCTATCTGCTGTGGCTGCGCTCACGGCCCAGAATACCCGGGGTGTTGACAGTGTGGAGCCGGTTAGCGGGCGATTTTTGAAAAAACAGCTCAGTGTGCTTCTGTTTGACCTTGTTCCGGACGCAACCAAGATGGGTATGCTTCTGACCGAAGATAATGTCAGGATTGTTGAACGCATTGCCCGGGAATATTCATTGAAGAATCTGGTGCTTGATCCGGTCATGATTTCAACTTCCGGAAAGAAACTTGCGCAGAGAAATGTGCCGAAAGTGCTCAGGGAAAAGATATTGCCTCTCTGCTCAATAATTACACCGAACATCTCTGAAGCCTCTGTGCTGAGCGGCCTGAAGATCAGTTCCCGGAAAGATATGGAGAAGGCAGCAGTTATTCTTAAGGCAGCCGGCCCGGATATGGTCATCATAACCGGAGGCCATCTTGAAGGATCTGCCATGGATGTCATGTACGACGGTTCATTCCATTACCTGAGAGCAAAGAAAAGGCAGGGAGAATATCACGGGACAGGCTGTACCTTCTCTGCAGCGCTCACGGCCTTTCTCGCGCAGGGATGCTCCAGCCTCGATGCTGCAAAAAAAGCCAAAACATTTATGACAAAGGTTTTTCAGAGGACGCTTGGAACCGGCAGCGGAATGAAGCTTTTTACGATCTGAATCTTACTTGGAGGGAATTATGAAGGGGACGCTGTGCCGAATATTATTTCTGTCTCTCATGTTCGTATTTGTAATCCTGTCTGTTTCGCATGCTGAAGAGATGAAGCAGACTGAAACGCCAGTACCTCCACCGGCACCGACAGCATCAATCGAGATATTTTCTCCGCAGGGAGAGGTGAAGAGTGTCAGGCAGGTCTCGGCGCGCTTCTCAGAGCAGATGGTGCCCTTCGGAGACCCGCGTATTACAGAACCCTTTGATATCCAATGTCCTGAAAAAGGAAGAGGCCGCTGGGCAGATGGGAAAAATTGGGTCTATGATTTTGATAAGGACCTGCCGGCTGGTGTTGTCTGTGAGTTCTTTCTGAAGCCCGATCTCAAAAGCCTTTCGAATACGGCCATGTCAGGCCAACAGAAATTTGCCTTCACCACCGGGGGGCCTGCGATCAGAGAAGCTATTCCTGGCGAAGGAAGCGAATCTATCAGCGAAGATCAGATCTTCATCCTGAAGCTTGATGCAGAGGCAACCGAAGGATCCATCCTTGCGAATGTCTTCTGTTCAATAGAAGGCATACAGGAGCGAGTGCCGGTAAGGCTTATCAGGGGCGAGGAAAAAGAGAAGATAATAAAAGAGCAATACCGTCTCAAGGACGTCCCTCATCTGCTGGTGCAGTGCAGCCAGAACTTTCCGAATCATGCCATGGTAAAGCTGATCTGGGGCAAGGGAATAACTTCCGTTAGCGGTGTGAAAAGATCGACAGACCAGATATTGACCTATAGGACGCGAGATCCCTTTAAGGCCTCATTCAGGTGCGAGAGAGAGAACGCAAAGGCCAACTGCATGCCGATCCTGCCGATGCAACTCAATTTCTCGGCCCCTGTTTTGTGGGAGAGCGCGAAAAGGATTGTGCTGAAAGCACAGGGCAAGACGTACAAGCCGGAAAAAGTGGTTTCTTACGGATATGGTGAAGAAGAATCCGAAGGGGGAACCGAGGGCCCGGCGCCTGCGGAGACAGATGAGAACACGGTGTATGGTGTGACATTCAGAGGACCTTTCCCTGAGAACAGCTCCTTTTCTATCGAACTGCCGAAGGGTCTGAAAGACGATGCAGGCAGGAGCCTTGAGAAAAAAGACCGCTTTCCCCTTGTTGTGAAGACCGATGCTTTTCCGCCGCTGGCAAAGTTCTCTGCGCGGTTCGGCATCATCGAACTCAAGGGAGATGCGACATTACCGGTAACACTCAGGAACCTTGAGCCTCAAATCAGGACGAGGCTCAGCAAGGTTGATGAAAGAAAAGAAGGTGTTGTTGAGAATGCCAAAGAAGGGATGCTTGATACGTCAATCAAGGCAGGAGATGCAGTAAATTCAATTCTTCCCGATCCCATGAAGGCTAAAGGCGTGGAAGTTGTTTCCGGACTGAAGGGTAAGCTGAAGAAGATCAGGATGGGAAAAGAAGAGAAGATCATCGAATGGCTCAGGAAGGTTGCATCAGGCCGCAGGGACGCATCGATCCTGAAAGCAGAGTCAGAAGCCCGGGAATTTTCCCTGCCCAAGCCTGAAGGCGCAAAGGCCTTTGAAGTTGTCGGCATTCCTCTTAAGGACCCGGGTTTCTATGTTGTTGAGATGGAGAGTCAGATTCTCGGCGCATCGCTGCTTGGTTACCAATCGCCGCTCTTTGTGCCGACAGCAGCGCTTGTGACGAATCTGTCTGCACACTTCAAATGGGGCAGGGAATCTTCGCTGGTATGGGTCTCAACTCTGGACAAGGCAGGGCCGGTCAAGGACGCTGATATTTCGATACGCGACTGCAATGGCAGGGAAATCTGGAAGGGCAAGACCGATCTGAACGGTATTGCCTCAGTGAAAAAGCAGCTGCCCTCTGAAAGCGAACTGCCATTCTGCCAGGGGAATATCAACCACGGTGAGGCTGCATCCGCCCTGCAGGGGATCAACAGCGGACTATTCGTCTTCGCAAAGACAAAAAACGACATGACCTTTGTCCACTCGAACTGGGATGAGGGCATTGAACACTGGCGATTCAGCCTACCGGGTGCAGATTACCGGGGACCAATAAAAGCGCATACGATATTTGACCGCAGCCTGCTCAGGGCCGGTGAGACCGTTCATATGAAGCATCTCATCCGCAAGCATGTCATGTCAGGGTTTTCCCAGGTCGACGAACTGCCCAAGGCTCTTCTGATCCAGCACGACGGAAGCTCACAGCGGTATGAATTCCCGCTGAAGTGGGACAATCAGGGCATTGCTGAAACCGATTGGGAGATCCCGAGAGATGCGAAGCTCGGCATGTATGAGGTCTATTTCCTGAAGAAGCTTTCTGAAAAGAAGCGTGAGAAGACCGCGATCGGCGGTTACGAAGCAGGGGACGAATCCTATTACGTTCCTGACGGCTGGGTCTCAGGCTCTTTCAGGGTTGAGGAATTCAGAGTGCCGGTGATGAAGGCGATCATACAGCCGCCGAAAGAACCGCTTATCAGGGCGAAGCAGGCTGAATTCGATCTCTACGTGTCCTATCTTTCCGGCGGAGGATCAGGAGCGATTGCTGTCAAAATGCGGAGTCAGGTGCTGCGTAAATTTCTGAGCTACCCTGATCACGAGGATTTCATCTTCGCAAACGGCGAGGTGAAGGAGGAGATCCTGAGGAGGGGACGATACGATGCTGAGGACGAGGCACAGCGTACCAAACCGAAGATACAGACGAGAGAGCTTGTTCTGGAGAAGACCGGGAGCCTGAGGACAACGATCCCGGATCTGCCGGCAGTAAGACAGCCCCACGACATACAGACAGAGCTTGAGTTTCGGGACCCGAATGGCGAGATACAGACCGTTTCACAGAAGATACCGCTCTGGCCGTCAAACGTGAATATCGGTATCAAGCCCGATTCATGGGCAGCAGCAAAGGAGGCCTTCAAGTTCCATGTTGTTGTCCTGGATATTGCAGGCAAGCCTGCTGCTGAGCGCGATGTGAAGGTCGATCTCTTTCAGAAGAAGTTCTTCTCCCACAGGAAGAGGCTCGTGGGAGGGTTTTATTCATACGAGCATGTTTCCGAGACAAAGAAGATCAAGCAGATCTGCGAAGGCAAGACAGATGCAAAGGGACTTCTGATCTGCGAGGTGCGGTCGCCGGTAACAGGCAATGTCATCCTCCAGGCAAAGACTGCAGATGACCTTGGCAACGCCTCGGTTGCTCACAGGGAAGTCTGGATCGCAGGAAAAGGGCAGTGGTGGTTTGATGTTTCTGACCATGACAGGATCGACCTGCTGCCGGAGAAGAAACGGTATGAGCCAGGCGACACGGCAAAGTTCCAGGTGCGTATGCCGTTCAGGGATGCGACCGCACTGGTCTCTGTTGAGCGCGAAGGCATTATCGATACGTATGTGAAGAAGCTTTCCGGCGCTGCCCCGATGATCGAGGTGCCGATCAAAGATAACTATGCGCCGAATGTTTTCGTCTCTGCATTGATCGTCAGAGGCAGGGTCTCTGATATTCAGCCAACGGCAATGGTAGATCTCGGCAAGCCGGCATTTAAACTCGGCATAGCAGAGATCAACGTGGGCTGGAAGGCACATGAGCTGAACGTTTCGGTCACACCTGAGAGAGAGGTCTATAAGGTCAGGGAAAAAGCGAGGGTCCAGATCAGGGTGAAGCGGGCTGATGGAAAGGCGCTTCCCAAAAACAGCGAGGTGGCAATCGCTGCTGTCGATGAAGGTCTTCTGGAGCTGATGCCGAACCAGAGCTGGAAACTGCTCGATGCCATGATGGGCAGACGGGGTTATGAAATACATACAGCTACTGCGCAGATGCAGGTTGTCGGCAAGAGGCATTATGGCCTCAAGGCCCTGCCGCAGGGCGGCGGCGGAGGAAAACAGGCAACAAGAGAACTCTTTGACACCCTGCTGCTCTGGAAGGGAAGAGTGAAGCTCAATGAAAAGGGCGAGGCCAATGTGGAGATACCGCTCAATGACTCGCTCACTGGATTCAGGATCGTTGCTGTTGCACACAGCGGGACCGGGCTCTTCGGGACAGGCCGGGCAGGCATACGCACTACGCAGGATATCATGCTGCTTGCCGGTATTCCGCAGGTCGTGAGGGAAGGGGATCTGTATAAGGCAGGTTTCACGATCCGGAACGCCTCTGACCGGAAGATGGATATTGAGGTCAGCGGTGTAATGAAGGGCTATGAAGACAAGGTTCTTGAGCCTTTAGTCGAGACCCTTGGAGCTGGCGAGGCAAAAGACGTGGCATGGGAGATCAAGGTGCCGATGGGCATATCCGGGCTGAACTATGAGGTATCAGCAAAGGAGAAGGGCGGCACTGCGGAAGACAGCCTGAAAGTTAAACAGAAGGTTGTTGAGGCGGTCCCTGTGAGGATATTCCAGTCAACGCTTGCGCAGGTCGAAACCTTCCTAGATATGGACGTGCAGCGGCCAAAGGATTCAGTGCCGGGCAAGGGCGGGATCACGATCGCGCTCAAACCCAAAATAGCGACTGGTCTTGGCGGGGTCACCTGGTACATGAAGCAGTACCCATACACCTGCATGGAGCAGAAGACGTCAAAGGCAGTGGCGCTCAGGGATGAAGAGCTCTGGAAGAAGGTCATTGCAGAACTTCCTGCTCATCTTGACGGCGACGGCTTGGTGAAATACTTCCCGATCATGCGAAGCGGAAGCGACAGCCTTACGGCATATATGCTCGCCATATCTGATGAGGCAGGATGGCCCATACCGCAGGACATAAAAGCGAGAATGGAAGATGGGCTTAAGGGTTTTGTCGAAGGCCGCGTCATCCGGTATTCATCACTGCCCACGGCTGACCTCTCGATACGCAAGCTTTCAGCGATCGAGGCCCTCTCCAGGACCGGCAATGCTGAACCGAAGATGCTCGGTTCGATCATGCTGGAGCCGAACCTCTGGCCGACCTCTGCAGTCCTGGACTGGACGAAGCTCCTCGTCCGCATGAAGGATATTGGAGACCGTGATAAGAGGCTGAAAGAGGCTGAGCAGATCGTACGTGCACGCCTGAACTTTCAGGGCACGACCATGGGCTTTTCGACAGAGAGCACGGACAACCTCTGGTGGCTCATGCTCTCTGCTGATGTCAATGCGGTCAGGAGTGTGCTTACCTTCCTGAACAGGGATGCCTGGAAAGAGGATATGCCGCGGCTGGTGCGCGGCGCTCTGAGCAGGCAGTATAAAGGCCACTGGGGTCTGACCACGGCAAATGCCTGGGGCGTGCTTGCGATGGAGAAGTTCTCGAAAAAGTTCGAGGCAGTGCCGCTTACCGGTACAACGTCAGCTACGCTGGATCAGATCACGAGGAAGATGGACTGGACCGGAACTGACGAAGGTCTGAGCCTCAGGTTCAGCTGGCCAAAAGGCAAGGAGCTGTTGAGCATACATCATGACGGCAGGGGCAAGCCCTGGGTCATGCTCCAGAGCCTTGCCGCGATACCGCTCAAGGAGGCGCTGTCGAGCGGGTATAAGATCAAGAAAACGCTTCTCCCGATCGAGCAGAAGAACAAAGGGAAATGGTCAAAGGGCGATGTGATGAGGGTGAGGCTCGAGATAGAGGCCCAGTCAGACATGACCTGGGTTGTTGTTCAGGACCCGATACCGTCAGGAGCGAATATCCTCGGCACCGGGCTCGGCAGGGATTCGCAGATCATGACGTCGGGTGAGAAGCGTGAGGGCTGGGTATGGCCTGCATTTGAGGAACGCTCGTTCGAGGCTTTCAGGGCATATTATGAATTTGTCCCGAAAGGATCATGGACCGTTGAATACACGGTAAGGCTGAACAACAGCGGCACATTCTCCCTACCCACAACACGTGCTGAAGCGCTGTATGCTCCTGAGATGTTCGGCGAACTGCCGAACAAGAAGATCGAGGTGGTGGAATAGACTGATGTGGAAGAAACGGTTAAAGAAGATCGCCGTTATTATATCCATAGTCCTGGTTGTTCTTTGGTTTCTGAGCAATTTGGGGATATATCTTTTCTTTAAGACTACGTTTGACGCAGCTCACAAGAAGGGAATTGACTACAATTCAGTTCCGGAAAAATTAAGACTTGCATCAGAAGATAATGCAGTTGAGTTGCTCCCCCTGATGGGTGTTTCCCTTCAACTGCCCATAGATAAGGATGAGATAGGCAAAATAACGCCGATGTTTTCAGATAATAGGTTGGATCGCATTACGATTAGAGTCACGAACAAAGATAAGCTGCCACTTATCTTTATGAGCTATTTTTCAGATGACCTGCGATCCGGTGCAGGCTCATTAGTAGAAAAAGCAAAAGCTTTTTTTAGTGTTCTGCGCTATATATTCACCGACTCTGTACTCGCCAGTATCAATTATGCAAGCCTTGTTAAATACGATTCATTTACCGACCTTGAGCACACAAGTCTCTATGCAAGATTAGAAGATCTTAGCTGGTGGAATCTCATTCATAATCTAAGGCTGAGCCTCCTGCTAAGGACAAAGTCTATGATTCATGATGATTATGGAAGTATTTCCGGCAGCTATAGGATCTATGATCTGGAGACACCTTATATGAAGGGTCTGCTTGTTGAGGTGCAGAACAAGCCCCGTGGATCATTGATCGATTTCGTTTTCGCGTTGGACGGCCAAAAGCACTCTTTAACTTTTTTTAGCGTGAGAGACTCTTTTAAAGATGAGGTCAGAAAGACTGTTGCCAGCGTCCAGCCTGTACGTGACGTGCAAAAGATATATCAGGAGATGGAGAAGGCATACAGGAACAAAGAATCATCTCGATATCCTGAAGAGCTGCTCCTTATGTCGATGATTTCTCTTAAGACGCCGACAGTCTCCGATCTGAAAGAACTCCTTGCCGTTATGGAACGCAAACAGTATGCAGGCTTTCCTATCGAACACCTGAAGGAAACGATCCGTGATCTTGAGAAGAAATGATATTTCAGAAAACGATATTTGCAAGTAAGTCCCCACTTTAGCAAAGGGGGGTGAGGGGGGATTTGCTAATGCCGGGGCCTGACAATGCTTTCGTATAATAAGAAGATTAAACAGCTATCGAGAAACCTCAGAAGTAACATGACAGATACCGAGATGTTGCTGTGGTCAAGACTCAGAGGAAAGCAGTTAAAGGGCCTGCAGTTTTACAGACAGAAGATTATAGGCAACTACATTGCTGATTTTTATTGTCCGAAAGCAAGGCTGGTTATTGAGGTTGATGGAGCGCAGCATTTTGACTTGGAGGGACGAGAGCAAGACAGGGGAAGAGATGACTACATGGTGAAGGCAGGAATAACTGTTCTGAGATTTTCAAACACTGAGGTGTTAGGGAATATTGAAGCGGTTTTGAAAATGATTTGGAGTAAAATATGATCAATAAATCTCCCCTCGCCCCTCTTTGCCAAAGAGGGGAAAGAGGTAAAATAACCCACTCACTTTCACGAGTCCTTATCTTATCGAATGTTTTTTTGAGATGGCTTCTGGTTTGGCTCATTCTTGTGGCGTGCCCATCAAACAGTTCTGCCCTGCCGACGTTTGAGGAGGTAAAGAAGTCGTACAAGAAATCGGATGCTGTTCTGCTGGACAGGCACGGCGCGGTGATCCACGAGCTCAGGGTGGATGCAAAGGGAAGAAGGCTCGACTGGAAGGCACTGAAAGAGATTTCCCCTGCATTGATCAAAGTTGTTCTCCATACAGAGGACAAGCGGTTCTATGAACATAGTGGCGTTGACTGGAAGGCTGCAGGCGCCGCGGCAATAAAGAACGTCTTCTCAGCCGAGAAGCGCGGTGCGAGCACGATCACCATGCAGGTAGCTGCAATGCTCGATAAAGAGCTCAGGCCAAAGACAAAGAAGCGGAGCATGGCACAGAAATGGGACCAGATGCAGGCTGCACGTCAGCTTGAGGGTTCATGGAAAAAGGACGAGATCCTTGATGCGTACCTGAATCTCGTCACCTTCAGGGGAGAGCTCCAGGGCATCACCTCTGCTTCGAGAGGGCTTTTCGAAAAGGATGCAAGCGGTCTTGATGATCAGGAATCAGTGATCCTTGCCTCACTGATCAGGGGACCCAATGCTTCCCCGGATGCGGTTGCCAAACGTGCATGCCTTCTTGCAGAGGCCATGCGCAATACGTCAACATGCGATAATCTGAAGGCCCTTGCAGCCAAGGCCCTTGTCGGTCCCTATGGCGTGAAGCAGAGGACCGGCCTTGCCCCGCAGGTTGCGCAGAAACTCCTGAAGAACAACATGACATCAGCCGCATCAACGCTTGATGGTGGTCTTCAGCGTTTCGCATCTGATACGCTCACCTATCATCTTGCTGCAGTGAGAAAGCAGAATGTCCATGACGGGGCAGTGCTCGTTGTTGATAACAGGACAGGAGAGATACTTGCCTATGTTGCCAACAGCGGGGACCTTTCGACTGCGCGCCATCTGGACGGAATCATTGCCCGCAGGCAGGCAGGTTCAACGCTCAAGCCTTTTTTGTACGGACTTGCCTTTGACCGGCAGCTGCTGAGGCCCACATCAGTGCTCGTTGACAGCCCGCTCGATGTTCCCACGGTCTTCGGCGTGTACAGACCTGAAAACTATGACAATGACTTTAAGGGGCCTGTGCAGGCACGTGATGCACTCGCTTCATCATTAAACGTGCCTGCGGTCAAGACTCTCACGCTTGTTGGGGTTGGGGCCTTTGTGAGCAAACTGGGCGAGGTCGGATTCAGTCAGCTCGAATCTGACGAGCATTACGGTTTTTCGATCGCACTCGGCACAGCCGATGTCACTCTGTATGAACTGGTGAATGCTTACAGGACCCTGGCAAATCGCGGCGTATGGTCAGAACTGAAAATAACGCCCGTAAAGATGAAAGCTAAAAAGCGGAGGGTCTATTCTGAGGAGGCTGCTTTTCTTGTTTCTGATATATTGTCGGACAGGGAGGCGCGGAGCCTGACCTTCAGTCTTGAGAATCCCCTTGCCACAAAATTCTGGACAGCAGTGAAGACCGGAACATCCAAAGACATGCGGGACAACTGGTGCATCGGATACTCGGAAAGATACACGGTTGGCGTTTGGGTCGGCAATTTTAATGGCGAGCCCATGTGGAATGTCTCGGGCGTGACCGGTGCTGCGCCAATCTGGCATGAGGTGATGAGTTATCTTCATGCAAAGGAGACGAGCAGGTCCCCGAAGATGCCGAAAGATATGATCATACAGGCAAAGAATGAAAGAACGTCTGATGCCCGGAATAAGGAACTCGCCATCAAAGGCACTGAGCCTGCTTCCCTGCAGCGGGAAACGACTGCTCAGACAGAGTCGTCTTCGTTCATGCAGAGGATCACCTATCCGGCAGAGGGTATGATCATTGCCCTGGACCCTGATATCCCGGAAGACCAGCAGAGGGTCTTCTTTGAGGCGAACAGAGCGGGTGATCACCTCCGCTGGAGACTGAATAGCAGGGAGATAGGCCGGGCATCAGAGATAATATCCTGGCAACCTGTCCCCGGAACATATACAATATCACTGGTTGATACTGGCGATGCGATCATTGATTCAGTCCATTTCATGGTAAAAGGCAACTAACGTATGGCAAAAACAAAGACCTTCTTCCAATGCCAATCCTGCGGATATGGCAGTCCCAAGTGGCTTGGCAAATGCCCTGACTGCAATGCATGGAACAGCTTTGTGGAGGAGCGGGAAATTCCATCAGGCCGAAAGGGGTCGTCGCTCCAGCCTTCGACAAAGACTGCGCCGGTTCTGCTCCAGGCAATAGAGGGTATTTCCGAAAAAAGGATCTCTACAGGCATACAGGAGTTCGACAGGGTATTGGGCGGCGGCGTTGTTGCAGGGTCGGTGATCCTTGTCGGCGGCGACCCTGGCATCGGCAAGTCAACGCTCCTGCTTCAGGCATTCTCAGGCCTCTCGAAAAAGACCGGAAAGCTGCTTTATGTCTCGGGCGAGGAGTCGCCCCAGCAGATAAAGATGCGGGCAGAGAGGCTTTCGATCGATTCCGAGAAGATCATCCTGCTGCCTGAAACATCACTTGAAGGCATTCTTGATGCAGCGATAAAGATAAAGCCTGATGCCATGGTGGTGGATTCGATCCAGACCGTGTACACGCAGGAGCTTCTGTCAGCCCCCGGTTCTGTGGGACAGGTGCGGGAGTGCGCTGCACGGCTCATGCTCCATGCAAAAAGATCTGATCTGCCGGTCTTCCTCGTCGGTCATGTGACGAAAGATGGCTCTATTGCCGGGCCGCGCGTGCTTGAACATATTGTGGACACGGTCCTTTATTTCGAAGGAGATCGCGGTCATTCGTATCGTGTCCTGAGGACCATGAAGAACCGCTTCGGCTCGACCAATGAGATCGGCATTTTCGAGATGTCGGATGCAGGCCTCAGGGAAGTGAGCAACCCTTCAGAGCTTTTCCTTTCAGAAAGGCCGCAGAATGTATCGGGCTCGACCGTTGTTGCCTGCCTCGAAGGCACGCGGCCGCTTATGGTCGAGATACAGGCGTTGGTGTCCCAGACAAACTTCGGCATGCCGAGGAGGACCTCGATTGGTGTTGACTTCAACAGGGTGAACCTCCTGATCGCCGTCCTTGAGAAGCGTGCCGGCCTGCATCTTGGCGGCATGGACATCTTTATCAATATTGTCGGCGGGCTGAAGATCATAGAGCCGGCAGTCGATCTGGGCATTATCGCAACCATAGCATCATCAGGCCGGGAAAAACCTGTCGAGCCGAGGACCTGCGTTTTTGGCGAGGTTGGGCTCTCAGGAGAGATCAGGGCGGTCGCACAGGCAGAAATGCGCTTGAAAGAGGCCGCAAAGATCGGGTTTGAGCGGGCTGTTATTCCGGCAGGTAATGCTGAAAAGATGAAGGGAAAACAGGACATCGAGATCATAGGAGTCAGGAACTGTGACGAATTTCTTAAAGCTGTTCTTCGTTAGCATTTTCGTGCTGGCAGCAGCATGTGCGCCTAAAAGGGTCGAGATGCCTGCTGTTGAGCAACGCAGCATTGATGTTGTGCTTGCAGAGCGGAGATCTATTGAGAGAATAGATGCTGCCATGTCCGTGGTCTTTGAGAAGACCGACTCCGAGATGTATGGTGATGCGGTCCTCGACATTGGGCAGGACGGAAATCTGCATATGAAGGTCTACACGCTCGGCATCCTTGCGATGGATCTTACCTCAAAGAACGGTCTGGTAAAGAGCACGCCGAAGCTGGACAAGAACAAGACCGCGATCCTTACCCAGGGGTTACGGGACAGTCTCTTCTGGTGGGATCTTAAAGATTTTACGGTCCGGGAGGAGAAGGATCAGCTTATTCTGCAGAATGCGACCCGGCAGGTTGTGATCGACCGGAAGACAATGCTTCCCCAAAAACAGGTGATCTCTTTTGATGACGGGAAGCAGCTGAAGATTTCCTATGACAATCCTGCTCAGGCACAGGGTGTGTGGTACCCGTCAAAAATGCGGATAGAGCTTTCCCGCTATACGGTAACGCTGACTGTGCGGGAGATTACTTTTAGCGTGAAGGGTTAGCTCTCAAGGCCAAGGTCGATCGCCACGGTCTTGATGATCGAATCGTCTACTGCCGTATTTTTGAACAGGAACCCTTCGAGGAGCGCATTGTCGCAGATCGTATTGATCAACCGCGGTACGCCGTTCGAATATTTGTAGATCATGGATATGGCTTTGTCGGTGAAGATCTGGTCGACAGCGCCTGCTACTTTTAACCGGTGCCGGATATAGTCCTTGGTATCCGCTTCCGAGTATGCGTTCAGTCTTATCCTGATCGCTACCCTCTGCTTGAGCGGTTCATCGAGAGAGAGTACCTGATCGAGATCAGGCAGGCCGAAGAAAACAAAGTTGACCATCTTGCCTTCAGAGGTCTCCATATTCAAGAGGCCCCTGAACTCCTCCATGATCTCGGCCGAGTTCAGCATCTGTACTTCATCCATCAGAACGACCGCTCTTTTGCCCTGCTCATTGATCTCGTGGAGCCTGCGGTAGATCTCGCTCAGTATTTCAATTTTACTGTCAGGGACGTTCTTGACCCCTAACTGGATCGCAAACTTCTTAAAGAGCCACTCCGAACTTACGGAGGAGTGAATGATCACGAGAAGAGCTGCTTCATAGTGGTCCTCATCGAGCTCCTCAAGCATCTTGCGTGCGAGGGTGGTCTTGCCTGCGCCTATGTTGCCGATCACGACAGCGAGACCCTTTTTCGTATCAATGGCGTATTTCAGTTTGACCAGTGCCTGCACCTGTTCAGGACTGTTATAGTAGAACCTGCTGTCAACGACATTCGAAAACGGATGTTCTGCAAGTTTAAAATATTCGAGATAGTCCATATATTAGAGGTAGGATACCCTATCTTTCCTTTCTTTAGGCTTTTCTTTTGCCTGTTCCCTTTCTTTTTCAGCAGTTGGCGGGGCTTGTGCCCTCAACTGACTCATTTTATCAGAAACATCCCGGAATTTCGCACTCCATCCGTACACGCCGGTGTACAGGTCAAGGGCCTCTTTCAGATTCTTGTTCTTTTCGTGGGCCTCTGCAAGTTCATAGATCAGAGCCCAGTAGGAATCATCCTTCTCCTTCATCTCAAGCGAGGCCTTGTTCAAGACATCGATAGCAAGGGGGTAAAGGCCTTTCTCCATGTAACAGACGCCCAGCATGGTAGATGACTGAATGAACCGTGCAGGATCACTCCGCGATGTCTGGAACTCCTTGATGGCATCATCAACAAGGCCCATCTCCTTGTAAGCGATACCGAGGTTGTAGTGGGTTTCGGAATCTGCGTCACCAAGTTCTTTCTCGATACCCTTTTTGAATTCCTGAAATATCTCGAGCACGTCATTATCGAGCGCCGGCTCGGGCATTTCCTGGGCATCCATGAGATCGTCGTCAGAAAAGGAGAAGTTTTCGAATTCTGTTTCCTTCGGCGGTTCAGCGGCTTTTGGCGCGGTCTCCTGCACTGGTGCAAACTCTTCCTGAAATGTGGCTTCAATGACCGGCGCTGTTTCTATAACCTTCACTTCTTCGATCGAAGCGGTAACCGGCTCTTCAATGCCCTGTTCTTCAATAACAACTTCGCCTGCCGGTGCTGCTGCTTTTTCAGGCTCTTCAAAGATATCGAACATCTCATGTTTGTCCGGAAGCTCAAAAGCCTCATGATATTCACCTTCGCGGGATGTCTCAGGCTCTTCGTCCGATCCGAAGATCCCGGGTATTTCGAACGTTGACGGGCCTTCAACGGTTTCAGGCATATCAAAGGCATCATGCATTTCCAGGCCTGCAAGTTCGTCAGTTTCGAGTCCATGGCCGGTCTGCCCCAGGGCGTTCAGACGCTCATTGATATTCTTGTTCTCCGGGAAAAGCTTCTGCAGTTTTTCAAGGATCTTGATAGCCTCTGTAGCAAGCCCCTGGCGGGAATAAAAATCAGCCTCGGCTATCTCCTCCTCGTAGTCTTCGATATCAAGTTCTCGCGACGAAACCGTTTCAGCAAAATTTGCCGGCTGACGGGAAGAAAATGAGGTCTGCTCAATAAGATGGGCAAAGCCCTGTTCAGCAAGACGCGGATCTTCAGGGCTGATATTGAGGGCGTCTTTCATGACCTGTTCGGCATTTGTGTCATCGCCCTGATGCCTGTATAGTTCATTCAGGATAATGCACTCGGCAACAGCAGCTTCCTTGTTGTGCGTGTCGGTGTACACGGATTTTAGCCGCATATGAATATCGATGCTGTCCGGGAACCTCTGCTTTAATCCCTCGAGCAGACGCTGAGCTTCACTGAGAAGGCCGTACCGGGAAAAGATATCAGCCTCGGTGATCACCTCGTCAAACGCTTTTTCTGCTCTGATCGTTATGCTCTCCGGCTCAGCCTTCTTCCCCACAGCAGGGAATTCGAACTGTTCCAGGATCGGCTCTGCCGGTTCAGCGGATAGGGGTTCGTCAGATATGATCGTCTCCGGCAGATCGATCGGCTCATCAAATATATTGATCTCAGGTATGGAAGGAGCTTCACGTTCAATGACCGGTTCCTGTATCAAGGTATCCGGGATCTCTATTTCCGGGATCGTCGGTTCAGGCATGACCGGCTCAAACTCAAGATCGGACGGTGCAAGTCTCTTTCTCACATCTGCATGGAGAGGGTTGATCTGTTCAGCTTCGGCATAGCAGGACCGTGCATCATCTTCCATCCCTTTTTCAGCATACAGATCCCCCATTGAGATCAGCTCTGTCACGGCACGGTCATCTTCATTCAACTGTTTGTAAAGAGAAACCAGCCTCTTACCAGTTTCTATGGGTTCAATGCTTCTGAAGGTGGTGAGGAAACTGATGGCATCTTCAAACTTCTGATCCAGGAGGACCTCATCAAGGATCGGCAGGTATTGTGCCCAGGCCATTCCGGTTTCAGATGCCTTGAGATACAGTTCGCCTAACATCCTGCGTGCCTTGATGTTCTTCGGTTCTTTTTCCGATATTCGGAGAAGGCATTTTACCGCAAGGTCGGTATTGTCGGTGATGACTGCAAGCTCAGCGCAGCGGAAGAGAATGCCCAGGTCCTCAGGAAAAAGCACCATAGCCTCTTTCATCTGTTCCATGGCCTGCCGGAGCTCCCCAGTCTTCTCAAAAACACTGTTGAGGCCCAAGGTGGCTTCCTTGTTCAAAGGCTGCAGATCGATCGTCTTTTGGAAGAATTCCCTGGCCTTCTGCATATCTCCTTTTTCATCATGGATCCGTGCTATATGCACAAACTCGCTCGCTGCATCCGATTTGAGGCCTTCCTTGATATAGATATCGGCGACTTTTATCCTGAGCGGAATGTTTGCCGGCGAAAGGGAAAGGATCTTTGCATAGACATCGAGTATCTTCTCTTTTTTGCCTTCCTTTGCAAGGAGGTCCGCTACCACAAGATAATACTTGATGGCCTCTGCCAGCATGCCCTTTTCTTCGCAGATCTCGCCAAAGGCAATGAGAGCGTCAGTGTCAGCAGGGTTGATGTTCAATACCTTTTTGTACAGTGCCTGTGCCTTCTGGGAGAATCCTTCCTGTCTGAAAAACATGGCCGCTTTCTGATAATGCTCTATGGCGGACTTCTGTGTGCCTTTTCTGAGGTAAATATCACCTATCATGTTATAGGTGTTGCCATCCGGGCTTTCTTTGACAAGCCTCTCCAATTCGGAAATGGCTTTGTCGAGCGCACCTTTGGCTAAATACTTCTGGGCATCTTTTAATATTGCAGCTTTATCTAACATGTAGGTAACTCTAATATTATCGCACGCAAATTAAAAGTGTCAATGAAAACAACAAGTTATTTGCTATTTGTGGTGTTTTTGGGAAGGTGGAATATTCATTAGGACAGTTTCGAAACTCATAATCATTTCGGTGCGTAATTCAGTGATCCTTCTGAGCATTTTCATGAATTTTCTGTGTTCGGCAAGGGGCATCTGTTCCTCGATCACTTCGATCAGCGGCGAACAGAAAAACCAGGTGCAGCGGTAAGGTCTTTCCGAGCGTTTACGGAGGCATCCCCTTGCGCCCAGGAACCGGCAAGGGTCAGTGAATTCGACCGCAGGGTCATCTGCCGGTATTTCCCTTCCGAGGGATGACATGAATATGACATCGCTGTAGTCAAAACGCGAGTGCCTGTTGACGCAGCAGACTGATCTGCAGTCAGGACAGACCCTTGCTGTGTGGGATTCGATGATCAGGCTGATTGCCTCGATGGTCTCTTCTGCCTTCTCTGCAGCGTGTCTTGTGCTTTGGAGTTCTGTCCCGTGCTTTGAGAAGATCAGCGGGATCTTGTCAGTGCCGATCAAAACTGCTCACCGAAAACGCAGAAAAGGATTTGAGCGGATTTTCCCTGCTTTCTTCATAATAGTTCGTCTCAAGCCGGCCCACGATGATGGTTTCGATCTGCATGCTTAATTATACGCAAAGCAGGAGGTTTCAAAAAGCCTGCGCTATTGGATACAATAAAACCGTGAAAGATACGAACCTCACATGCCGGGCCTGCAATGGTCCGATCAAGCTGCAGTTTGGTTGAAGGGCAATTACTCTGCGCTGCATGGACTGCGGCAAAAGATACGGCATAGCAGACTATGCTGAAGAACTTGACCAGGAAACCTGGGACATCATCTCATCGCGGTCCTGCAATAGGGCATGAGCATCTTCTCTCTTCTTCTCACTGCTGACAAGGATAGCATAGAAAGGGCAACAGGCAAGATGCGGGACCTGTATGGCCGTATGGGCAAGGCCTATGAAAGCGCTGCGTTGGGCTATAATTTTTCCTGCAATGGCTGTGCAGAGAGCTGCTGCGAAGAGCGTTTTTATCATCATACCCTTTCCGAGTTCCTTTACCTGCTTCGAGGGCTGCAGACTCTGGACGAGGGGACGAGAAAAGAGATATTCGCCCGCGCCAGAGAGGTGGCAGAGTTGTACAGGATGCATGATATGGAGGGGCAGGCAAGGCGCATCATGTGCCCGCTCAATAAGGACGGCCACTGCAGTTTTTATGATCACCGGCTCATGATCTGCAGGCTCCACGGCGTGCCTTACAACATGCGGAGGCCTGACGGAACTGAAACGCAGGGCAGCGGCTGCCACAGGGTCGACTGGGACATGTCTTCTGAAAAGAGCAGTGACCGCATGCTTGACCGGACAGACCTCTATCGGGAACTGTCAGGCATTGAGATTGAATTACGACAGAAACTCGGCTTCGGCCATCGGATAAACATGACCATTGCGGAGATGATAACGGATATTGAAAAACTGCTGGCGAAGTAGAGCGTATTTAAGTCAAAGCAATTGAGTTGATGCGACGGGTTGAATCCCCTCCTTACCGAGGAGGGGTTGGGGAGGTTTTGGTAATATTATCTATACCCCTCCATAGCCTCCCCTTGGAAAGGGGAGGATCATTATAGCCATAACTGAATTGTTGCGATGAGTGCCATGATTTTTGTTGTATCATAATGTCAAAAAGATTACAGGGGGAATATGAGCATCAGAGAAAATATCCATCAGGTCATTGATCTTATTAACCCGCAGCATATCCTTGTGAGCGTCTTTGACAAGGCCGGACTTGAAGAGCTGATTAATGGCATTCTTGCGGCGAATCCGAAGGCCAGATTCTACTCCACCGGCGGCACAGGCAAGAAGATCGCCGAGATCCTTGGTGCAGGAGCATCAAAAAATTATATTTCGGTTGAAGAGTTTACCGGCGCGCCTGAGATGGAGGGCGGACTGGTCAAGACGCTCCATCCCAAGATCCATGCAGGCCTGCTTGCAGAGCGGGGCAATCCGGCGCATGAGGAATATTTGTATAAAACACTTGCAGCAGGCAGCAACTATGCCGGCGTATATTTCGATATTTTCGTCGGCAACCTTTATCCCTTCACCTCTGTCATAGAAAAAGAGGGCACCACCTCTGAGACAGCACGGGTGAATATCGACATCGGCGGGCCTGCCATGACCATGGCATCAGCAAAGAACTGGCACAGCATTGCAGCGCTTACGTCTTCGTCCCAGTATGCAGATTTTCTCGCAGTCTTGAGGAACAACGGCGGAAGGATCAGCCTTGAGCAGAGGTTCAATCTCGCAACTCAGGCAATGAAGTCCATCGGCGATTACCGCTCAGCGATCGGTGCTTATTTCACGAAACTGGACTTTAATAAAGATGTGAAGCCCTTTCTGGATGTGAAGTGATTTTGTCACGAGGCATTGAAATTGAAGATAGTATATTTTGACTGTTTTTCCGGGATCAGCGGGGACATGTGCCTTGGCGCGTTTGTTGACGCAGGCGTGCCGCTCAAAGAGATCGAAAAGGGCCTGAAGAAGCTCAAGCTCAAGGGATACACTCTGAGGGAGCAGAAGGTCCTGCGTGCAGGGATCGCTGCGACAAAGGTTGATGTTGAACTGAAGAAAGCGGTCAGCGGTCAGCAGTCAGCACTCAGAAAGTGGAAGGATATTCAAAAGATCATCAAAGATTCGACTCTGCCGGACAATATAAAGAGGCAGGGACTGCAGGTATTCAAGAATCTTTTTGAGGCAGAGGCAAAGGTGCATGGAAGCACGATCAACACAACGCACCTTCACGAACTGGGATGTGTTGACTGTCTTGTAGATATCTTCGGCACGCTGATCGGTCTGTCTTATCTCAGCATAGATAACGTCTTCGCATCTCCAGTCAATCTCGGCAGCGGCTCAACAAGAACCGCTCACGGTATGATGCCTGTGCCTGCACCTGCAACGGCAGAATTGCTGAAAGGCGTTTCCTGTTATTCGTCCGGGCCTGCATTTGAGATGACAACGCCGACAGGTGCTGTTCTCCTGAAAACACTCTCATCCGGGTTTGGATCAATGCCCTCATTCTCCTCAGAAATGATCGGCATTGGTGCAGGGAACAAGGACCCGGAAGAACGTCCGAATATCCTCAGGATCATGGTCGGCGAAACAGATAAAACCGTTCAGGATGAAACCATAACGGTTATCGAGACGAACATCGATGACATGAACCCGCAGGTCTATGAATATGTGATGGAGCGCCTCTTTGATGCCGGAGCGCTTGATATTTTTCTGACACAGGTGATCATGAAGAAATCACGGCCGGGCGTCTTGCTTACGGCGCTCTGCAGCGCTGAAAAGAAGAACGATCTTGTCAATATCATCCTGAAAGAGACCACCACGATCGGTATCCGTTTTTATGAAGCCGGCAGAGTTACGATGAAGCGTGAGATAAAACAGAGCCAGACAAGATTCGGCAAGATCAGGGTTAAACAGTCGGCACGTGGCAGCTCGCTGAGAGTCACGCCGGAATACGAAGACTGCAAAAGGATCGCGAGGAATACGGGATCATCGCTGCTTGATGTGATGGAGAACGCCCGGGACAGCATAGCGGGAAAGCGTCAGACGTAACTGTCAATAGCGCTAGGGAAAGTCAGCTGATTTAACATTGACTTATCCTGAAAAGCCTGTGATACAATGCAGACAGCCTTTGAACTTGTCACATGTCAATAGGGGGAGCGTAATGACTGAGGGTATCACCGTCCGGGTGCTGGGTGACTATGGCCCATTCTCCAGAATGGGCAAGAGCATCGGGTATCTGGTCACGCTGGGCAATTCGCAGTATCTGCTCGATTGCGGCACGCCGCTTTTTCAACAGATCGGGGGCCATGGCCTCAAGAATATCAAGGGTCTGATCATTACCCATTGTCACGATGATCACAAGAGATGGTTTTCCGATCTCGCGTTGTTCAATATGTACGCTCCGGACTTTGCAACAAAGCTTTTTCTTCTGACCAGTGAACAGGTCAACAAAGATCTTAAACGCGCTTCCGGCCCTGCCCTTGAGAGAAGTCTTTCCCTTGACGGCAGGAGGGTGGTAGATATCTCCTATGAGACCTACATAGAGCACAAGCTGCTTGGCCCCAGGTCGAAGTACAGGATTGCAGGAACGGAGATGGGCAATGGTGAGAGAGGCCTTGTTGTCGAAGGCCCTGACAAGAGGCCGGTCGGACCTGAGCGTGCGAAGATCGTTATCAGCACTGTCACAGGGCTTGCCCGCATGCTCTTTAAGGACCCCGAGTCTCAGGAGTGGGTCGAGCCCGAATCGTTCTATTCTTTTTCCTCTGATACGTTTTATGAACAGGAGAGGAATCTTTTCATTGACCCTGAGGGATGTGCCATAGAAGCCTTTAATGCGCCTGTCTGGCACGGCCTTCCGAGCATCGGGCTGAAGTTCAGCAATGGGAAGGAATCGCTGCTCTTTAGTTCTGACACGGTGCATGATATTGACCTTTGGAAGGAGCTCGCGTTCGAAAAAAGAGCTATGAGGCATAACCTGCCGGAGAAGGAATTTGAGGCAGCCTCAGTACTTTGGGGCGACATTAATGATTTTATTGAGCGTGCCTGGAGCCATGAGAGATATGAACAGGCACGGCGCACTTTTGATTCAGGCGTGGTTATCCATGATATCGCCTCAAAAAAGAGTGTGGTGCATACGGACTACAGCCGGCTTGCACATACGGCTCTGATGAAGAGCAGGACTATCCTTACCCATAGCCCTGACCTGATGACGTCGGAATGGGTACTCAGCAGGACCGACAAGCTGTTCAGAGTGCTTGGCGACGATTTTTTTGAAGTGGTAGGGGAACAGCTCTACCCGCTGAATGCCGATGTTTATCATAAAGAGGCCGGACGCTATTATGTGGGGTACAAAAATCCTGAAGGTGCTTTCAGTGTCTGTGAGCAGGAAGGCCTGCTGTCGCTGTCCGGGGCTTGCGGCAAGGGTAAGACGCTGTTCCGCGTTGACCTGTACGAGGATATCGGCGGGAGATATTTCCCGAAGCTGGACAATGACAGCGATATGTATTTCGAACGCAAGGACGGCCTTGTGGAGCGCATCAGCTTTTCCAAAAAGGGCAGCAGCGGAGAACTGGTCGTCTGCCAGCGCGACAGGCTTTCGAAAAGGGTTTCTTAGGTCCCGGCAGGACTCCTCCAAAGCAAAAGCAGACTCTTCCGCACTCTCCGGAACATACGTTTTCCGAAAGATAAATCGACTCTTCGAAAGGGCTGGAGGCATTTTGCCGACATAAGCAAGGATCATGGGTCAGCTTATCCAGCACCGAAAACTTGATATCATCTTTGCTTATGTATTCACGTGTTTGTTTAAGAAACTGCCTGATATTTCCTATGTGCAATCCCAGCCATTTTTTAGGCTTTATATCCATCCTTCAGCTTTGACGACTTTTTTTAAAAAGCCTTCAGGTTGATCCTGCTCAACTGGCAAATCATAATTCAAGTTGTATTCCATTAATAGCCTTCACGTCTTTACCGATTGCATGATCTTTTTTGACCCGGCAGACGACATACTTCTTCAACACGGAATCTTCTCCGTAGTAGTTCCTGAAATAATTAAAGCCCTTTGCTTCATCAAGGGTTGGGGCACCGGTCAATTTAGCCTCAATCGCCATGAACTGACCGCCCTTTTCAATAATAAAATCGACCTCTCTGCCGTCCTTGGTCCGCCAGTAGTAAAGCGGCGGATTGTTGATCCCCTGGGAAAGCAGATGGCGTTGTATCTGACTGAATGCGTAGGTCTCCCAAAGTGCCCCTGCCATGGGAGAATTGGCTATATCCTGCCAGGAATAAAGTCCCATCAGGTTAGCGGCAAGTCCGGTATCAAGAAAATAGAGTTTGGGCGACTTCACAAGCCTTTTACCAATACTTCTGTGGTAGGGTTCAAGTAAATGGATCATATGCGATGCCTCAAGCACCGAGATCCATGCCTTTACGGTATTGGGCGCAACTCCAACATCCCTTGCAAGATCCGCAAACGACAGGGTTTGTGCTGTCCGGATTGCTGCAGCCCGAAGGAATCGATTAAAGTCCCGCAAACTGCCAACATGCATGATATTTCGGACATCCCTCTCAAGGTAGGTTGCTATATATGAAGGGTACCAATGCTGCCGGTTAATATCCTTATCTGCATATAGAGCGGGGAAGCCTCCGGTGCTTATGTAGTCCTCAACAGAAGTAAGTCTGTTCCCTCGTTCCAATTCGTGAGCAGACAGTGGCTGGAGATTGACTATGCCACAGCGTCCGGCCAGGCTTTCTGAAAGATTCTGCATAAGCGGAAAACTCTGTGAGCCTGTTATGAAAAACTGTCCCTTTTGTTTTGCCTTGTCAACGGTTAGCTTGATATACCTGAAGAGGTCAGGCGCATACTGCGCCTCATCTATAATGGCAGGAAATTTCAGTGCATCTATGAAATCCTGTGGCGCATTTGCTGCCTCTGCTGCCCGTGCCGGGTCATCCAACGTTACATAAGATAAACCCGGGAACAGGTGATTTAAAATACTTGTTTTACCAACCTGACGGGCACCGGTGACAAAGACTACCGGGAACTGCTTCCCGAGCTCCCTAATCAGGCCTTCCGCATTTCTCTTTATCCACATGTGGATATTATGCAGTTGCTTTGCATAAATGTCCAGCCTGATTGTTAGGAATAACCGCTGGCGATCAGATACTATTTAAAAAACTTCCTGATATTTCCTATATGCAATCCCAGCCATTCTTTTTTATAGTCTTTAGATGTATCCTCCAGCCTTGACGCCTTTTCTTTTTGAAGACTTCAGGTTGATCCTGGAGGAGTCGAGCTTGATAACCGGAACGTCCTGATCTGTTTCCCCTGACAGATTGTGTAGGCAAAGAGAGAGCTTTTATTGTGTCAACGGGGTTATAAGGTCTGAATATTTCATTTAATTTTCTTCCTGTGGTATTATATTCAGTCAGTTTCATCGGTGGTGGGTAGTGGTGGTGAAAATGGAAAAAAAGCCCTCTCTCAATCCAATCTATCCAATTAATCCACCAGAAAGAATTGAGTAAATCGGTAAGTTATTCATGCGCCTGTAGCTCAGTTGGATAGAGCAACTGCCTTCTAAGCAGTAGGCCACAGGTTCGAATCCTGTCAGGCGTACCAATTATATTTAAAAAGCCTTACGTTGCGACCGCTTATTGGTGATGAGCGGCAGAGATGCTATGATTTTCCCGGTTTTTTCGTTTATACTATTGCGTAATCGAGGCTTTGCCGGTAAAGAGTTTTTTTATGGTGGGTGTAGCTCAGTTGGTTAGAGCACCAGGTTGTGGCCCTGGTGGTCGGGGGTTCGAGCCCCCTCACTCACCCCATTTAACCATTGCCCGGAGATGTTACGGGATGATTAACCTTGATATCCGTTTCTCTTTGCGCCTGTAGCTCAGTGGATAGAGCATCAGCCTCCGGAGCTGAGGGCCGGAGGTTCGAATCCTCTCAGGCGCGCCAACTCTTGATCGTTCCGGTGACACACGAAAGTTTTATTGAAGATGGCAGTTTTGGTTGACTCTGAAAATTATTTTGATTAATATATCGTTTCACTGATACCAGTTATTCAATGGACCGTTAGCTCAGTTGGTAGAGCAGCTGACTCTTAATCAGCGGGTCGCAAGTTCGAATCTTGCACGGTTCACCATTTATATCAAGGGGTTGCAAGGGGTTACAGAGCCTTGAAATCCCTTTTGTTTTTTCTCAGCTGAACTTATTGCTTCAAGTCGCGCAGCAGCTGCTGGAACTCCCTGGACTCTGTAAGTATTCTGCCGGCTGCAGCACGGAGATTGTCTACATCCTCGGGGGGAAGGGCGAAAGAAGTCGATAGTCGCTTATAATACCAGCGCTCCATCTCGTCTTTCAGCGCATCAAACTTGACCTCTACCATATAGAACTGTATGTCTCCACAGGAACCGGGATCTGTTGACAATGTTTTCCCGGTGCAGCGCTGAGCCCGGACCTGCTCAGCCCATTCCTTCAGGTTCTCCTTCAGGAGCGCGACGGTCTCGACATTATACCGCTCTATAGCAATAGTCGAATAGGATTCAAGCATGGCAGCAAGCGCCGGGGGACTCTCCATACCGTCCAATTTGGAATCAGGCTGGGTTTCGGCGTTAACCACAATGAAGACAACTTTGTGGACATTTTCATGATGGGTATTCCTGATCGTTTTCCAGAAATCCCCTCTGAAGATTATCCTGTCCACAATTGCCCTGAGGCCAAGGTTGTCCGCAACCCCGCCGTCGATCAGATGGAGATAAGGTTTTTTTTCAGCGTCAAGAAAGGGCCTGATGTTATTGACGAGATGGAACCGCCGGTCTGTTATATCATCTTCTTTGAGGACCTGCTCGATAGGTTCCGGCATTCTGTAATTACAGCTTCCGGCATAGTTCCGGACGGTCAGGGGACTCAGTATAACAGGTACTGCGGAAGATGCTGCCACAGCCCGCCCTACGGGGAAATTCGTAAGGTCAGAACAGATCATATCGAACATGTCCTGGGTAAACCCGACCCTTACACCGTAGGTCATGTCCGTAGCATTAATAATGATCATCGGACCCTTCCGGGCTGCGATGTCACCAATAGTGCCGCCATCAAAGATGTACCGATCATAATACTCGGCAGCCAAATCGCTGCGGTCGAAATAGGGGGAGAGAAGGCGGGCCACGTTAACCGGGTTAAAGACCTTTGCAAAAAGTTCTCCCTGAATATTTTTTTTCAGGAACCTGCTTTCAAAGTCCTGGAAGATGCGGTCGCCAAAAAGTCCGTAATAGCCCGCGGTGAAGCTTCCGCCGGAAACGCTCGATATGGTGTCTACTTCATCCAGGAGCCTTCGCCCTTTCCCCTCTGCCACGATCACAGTATTGGCGAGCAGTTCAAGAACGCCATAGGAAAAGGCTGCAGCCCTGGTTCCGCCCCCCGATAACGTAAGAAAAATGAGCATGTCATCGGATTTCCCCGGCGCTCTCATGCTCTTCGCCCGGTACCCGGCTGCCGGGTTATATTCTTTAAGGGGCTGATTTATAGGATAATGTGCACAGCCAGACAGGAGAAGGGAAATGATAATTACGACAGAAAGGCAGTATATCACTCTTCCGCGCATAAATGTTCTTTAGGGGAAAACGCGGAGTCCGTTCATGGTGTTCTATCCTGCCCAATGTTCTGCATGCAATAGTTCTTGTCCCTTGGCTGTTAGATCTGATGTCCAATTACCATCAAAAAGGTTCAAAACCAAACCGCTGGCCGCTTATGCTTGCCTCGGCCATGAATCCAGCGGTCGGCAGGATAAAGACAGCCACTCCATCCGTATAGGTTCCAGCCTTGCCTACGCCTTCGGTCACTACAATGGCTGATAGCTGAGCCCCTGCCTCAAAACGGCCGTTTTTGAAGTCCTCAGCCCGGTCTTTGTCGCGAAAAAAAACGACCTCCCGGTAAGCCTGCCCGCCGATTTGAGCTCCGGCGCTCAACTGTGTAATGCTCACTTTTCCTATCGGTTTTCCGTTTTCAAAGAACCATCCTCTTCCATATCCTACGCCTCCTATGAAAGCGCCCTTGCCGACGGTCGGCAGCACGGCATATGCGTATGCCTTGTCAAAATATATCTGCAGGCTTGGATCGATCGACAGGAGGCGGCTTATCGTATCTTTCACGGCCCGCTCCTCGTCCTCCCTGTCCCGCGGATCCCAACCGGCGTATGATGATGAAAGAAAAAGAATTAATAAGAAAGCCATACTTGACATGATGATTTTTTTCATTGTCCACCTCATTATGAGAAAATTAAGTCGGGGTGACTATCGGCGAGTCACTTGTTCTCATTATATGCTGATGGCGGCTCAGTGTCAAAGCCAACATGTCCGGTATTCCTCTGCCGCTTAAAGCGCCTGCTTCTGGTACGTGTCAGGTTCATACGGTGCAAGCGTATTACCTTTCTCCGCGCATGAGCCGTTATTGCTTGCTCTTGAAACAATGCGTGGTAGAATGTGTTTAATTGGTCAGTGAAGATGTTTCTTCCGTAATGTTACAGAGTGGCATTTGAGATGCTGAGGAGGAATTATGAAGATACTGAAAGTGGTTAATCAGGCAGTCAGTTTCCTTGTCATGTTAGTCCTTGCCCTGCCGCTGCAGGCGCTGGCTCAGGTTGAGGGGGGCGGCACCCAATCTGCGGCGTTTAGCAAAGAGGAGCTTGCCCAGATGCTGGCGCCTGTTGCCCTGTTCCCCGATGCCCTTCTTTCCCAGGTTCTGATGGCCTCCACGTATCCGCTCGAAGTGGTTGAGGCAGACCGATGGGTGAAGAAGAATGCCGGACTCGGCGGCGATGCGCTGGACGAAGCTCTCGTGGATAAAGAGTGGGATCCGAGCGTTAAGTCCCTCTGTCATTTCCCTTCCATTCTCAGTTCCATGAGCGATAAGATCGCCCAGACAACCAGACTTGGTGATGCCTTTCTCGCCCAACAGGACGATGTAATGGCCATGGTTCAGGAACTCAGGGCGAAGGCCCGCGAGGCGGGCAGCCTTAAACCTACAAAAGAGCAGAACGTGATCGTCGAAAAAGAGACGATCATCATCGAATCGGCAAACCCTGAAGTGGTTTATGTGCCGTCATACGATCCTTATTATGTATATGGACCGTGGTGGTATCCGGCCTATCCTCCCTATTACTGGTGGCCAAGACCAACGATCATAGGTTCCGGCCTGGTTTTCTGGCCAGGGATAGTTGTCGGTGTTTCCGCAGGTTACTGGAGCTTCTTTGACTGGTATAACCACGTTATCATTATTGATTGGAGCAGGACACATAAGTTTCATCGTCACCGTGGCGACAGGGATGGCAGGGACAGGGATAGGTGGCGTCACGATGCAGACCACAGGAGAGGTGTTGCGTACAGGGACAGGGAGACGGCCAGGAAGTTCGGTCAGGCTGCTGAGCGGTCCCGGGAGTCGAGACGTGAACTTCGCGGGTTCCCGGAGCGCCGCACAATGGACAGACAGACAAGGGAAACTATACAGCGGGATTTTGAAAGGGCTCCTCTGAGGGGCGGCGAGACAGTCCGCCCGGAAAGGGGCAGGATGCGGGAACAAATTGACCGGAGGGAGCGGCCGGCAATGCCGCGGAGAGAAAGTATCTTTGGCGGCGGCGGAGATGCCGGGAGAGAACGTATGGAAAGTGAACGCGGCCGGAGCAGTCGTGAAAATATCAACAGGGGCAGCCGTGAAGGCGTTGGTCAGAGCCCGGGTATCAGCAGGGGGTCTGACGGCAGAAGAGGGCAGGTCGGCAGCCAGGGCACCAGTAAAGGCAGTAGCAAGGGTCAGAGCTCCGGGCAAGACAGACCCGGAGACCGAGGGAGGGTGGGAAGATGACGATACGTTATGAACATATACAGAGTGCAGGTACGCTAACCACAGTAATGCTGAAGAGGAAGGGGCGGTTATCTGCATGGGCAGTTGTTCTGCTGATCCTATGGGTGGCTTTTTTTGCAGGCTCTGCCTTTGCGAAGACCGGAGCCGTGGCAAAGCAGAGGACCTTTGCATCGCCCGAAGAGGCAGTCAAAGCCCTGACTGCAGCGGTCAGAAACGATAATAATAAGGAATTGGCTGCTATCCTCGGTCCGCGATCAGGAGACCTGGTCTCATCCGGCGACGAGGTTGATGACAGGGCCGGAAAAGGGCGGTTTCTGAAGGCATACGAAGAAAAGAACAGTATAGAATTGAAGGGAGATAACAAGGCATTACTGCATATTGGCGGTCAGGACCGGGTTTTCCCTATCCCTGTTGTCAGGAAGGCAGACCGGTGGTCCTTTGATACAAAGGCCGGCAAGGAAGAACTGCTCTGCAGGAGGGTCGGCAGGAACGAGCTGAATGTCATGGATGTGCTCCAGGCTTACACTGACGCTCAGCGTGAGTACGCCTCCAAAGATCGGGACAATGATGGTGTTCTTGAATTTGCCCAGGGTCTGATCAGTGCAAAGGGGAAGAAAGATGGGCTTTATTGGGAGGTGAAAGAGGGGGAAGAGGAAAGTCCCTTTGGGCCGCTTATCGCAAAGGCTGCAGAAGAGGGATATAAGGATCGGACCAAGATGGAGCCTTTCCATGGATATTATTTCAGAATTATAAAGGCTCAGGGTTCAAATGCAAGGGGCGGGGCCTTTGATTATGTGGTCAGAGGCAATATGGTCCTCGGATTCGGGCTTCTTGCCTATCCTGCCAAATACGGGTCATCGGGGATCATGACCTTTATGGTGAATCAGGAAGGAGTGATCTATCAGAAGGACCTCGGTAAGAAGACTGTCAGGGCATCGAAAATAACCAGATATGATCCTGATAAGACCTGGAAGAAGGTCGAGGAAACGGCAAAGAAGTAGCGCCGATCTTTATCAAATGGAAAAGGGCATGACCAAAACTTGGTCATACCCTTCTTATATCTGAAGGGTTACCCCCTCCTGGATCTGATGTTCAGTATATAGACCGAAGCCTGCCGGTCTTTCTGTCGAAGATCACCTTATCCACCCGTTTACTGTTCTGCAGCACCTCTGCCTCGATGAATCTTCCCTTATGCGCAACATTGCCGAGACGATATCCCCGCTCTTCATAATATTTTCTGAGTGACTGTATCGCCACCCCGGGGGGGATTGCCTCCTTGCATGCGCCGTACACTGCGCAGTCTTTGCAGTATCCGCCATAGGGCGTCACCGGCCCTTCGCCTCCAAAAGAGAAAGAGGCTGCAGAGAGCAGCAGGAATGCTGATAGTGCTGATCTGGTGACAATATGCAGAGTTTTCATAATCTCCTGCTGTTATCCTACGCCACAGTGATGAAGAAATTATGAAGGATTGCCTTCAAGCGATCTCCTCAATGCCGCTGATCTCAACCACTTTTCTTTTTGATGACTGACCCCTGATAACCCTTACCTGTGATCTTTTCACCTGCAGTTCCTCTGCAAGCACCTCGATCAGCTGTTCGTTCGCCGCCCCCTCAACAGGCGGTGATGTGAGCTTTACTTTCAGGACATTGTTGTCCATCACACCGGCAATGCCTTTTTGCGAAGACCTGGGCTCGACCTTCACCTCGATCGTTATACCGTTCTTTGTCCTCTTATAAGGGATGTTCATAAGTATTTTCAATTCTTTTGCATAACCTCGTTTGCCGTGACATTAATTACTTTAAAACCCCACCTGACCTCCCCTTGGTAAGGGGAGGAAGTAACCCTTTTTGAGTCTTGCCACTTTTCCCCCTCCTTACCAAGGAGGGGTTAGGGGAGGTTAGGTATCCATATTCTGAACGCTGAGCCTTTTCCGTCTACGCTCTTTACCTCTATTGTTCCTGCCATGGCATCGACCAGTTCCTTGACAATGGCGAGGCCAAGTCCAATGCCATTTGATTCCTCACCCCGGTAAAACCTTTTGAAGATGTCCTGTACCCTGTCCTGGGCTATACCCTTTCCCGTGTCAGTGATCTCGATGAAAAAACCGCTGCTGTCTTTGCCGACATCAATGGATATCGAACCGTTATCTGTATATTTCAGCGCATTGGAGAGGATGTTTTGCACAATCCGTTCCAGTTTTTCAGGATCAGAAGATACGGGCAGTTCCCCTCTGCCTGAAAGCGTTATCGCCAGTCCCTTTTCCGTGGCAAGGGGCAGCATCCTCTCCCTGATGCGCACGAGCAGCTCCCTGAGGTCAAACTGCACAATGTTCTTTTTTGTAAAAAAACTGGCCTCGGCCTTGGTAACATCTTCGATGCCCTGCACGAGTTTTATCAGATTTTCGGTCTCAGCCCGGATATTTTCAAGACCTATGGTCTGATCAGCGATGACGCCGTCGCTCATTGCCTCTATTGTTGCCTTCATGACAGCAAGCGGCGTGCGAAGTTCATGGGCAATATTGGACGTCAGATGTCTGCGCAGGGCCTCTTCGCGCTCCAGCGCCTCTGCCATGTAGTTAAAGCTGCGGCTTAGCTGGCCGAGTTCGTCTCCCGAATATACCGGGACGCGCACGCTGAAATCGCTTGCTGCAAGGGTTTCTACAGCCTCTTTCATCTTTTTCATCGGCCGCGAAAAGAAGAGACTGAAGAACAGGGAGAGAAGAACTGCCCCGCCGCCCGCAATGGCAAAGGCAACGATCAGAAAATAGATCCCTCTTTTTCTGAAGACGGTTTCTTTCTCTTCAATGCCAGGCCTGTTCAGCCGTCTCACCTGCATGGTGCCGATCTCCCTTCCTTCCTGATAGAGGGGATAGGGTTCATATTCCCCCTTTGCAGAGTTGAGGTCGGTGATCGCAAGCATCCGCTTCTTCATGGAGGGTGTGAGCATGGCAATGGCGGCTGTTGAACTCATCACCTCACGGTTTTCAGAATCATCTATCCTCGCATCGAATCCCAGCATTATGGCCCAGTGCAGGGCCTCGTGCAGCGCAGCATGGTCCCATCTGCCGTCGCTATAACTGCCTTCAACGGCTGCCATGATCCAGTACAGCCGGTCTTCTCTGGCGCCGCTCACATATTCTTCAAAATCTCTTGTGATAAGACGTTCATAGATAAGCCCTGAGATAAGTGCAAGGAGGACAACAGCGAGAAAAGAAAGAAAAAGCTTATTCCTCATCAGGTATTCCGATGAATTTGTACCCTACGCCATACACGGTCTGTATGAACTCGGGCGACTTCGAGTCTTTCTCTACTTTGTGGCGCAGATTTTTTACATGTGCATCAATGGTCCTGTCGTATCCTTCAAAATCGAATCCCTGGACAATATTCACGATCTGGTTGCGTGAGAGTATCCTGCCGTGGTTTTCGGCCAGGGATGTGAGGATCTTGAACTCGGTGAGCGTAAGCTGCAGGGACTTGCCGTCCAGAAAAACCTCGTGACGGTCCAGGTCAACCGAAAGTCTGCCCTTGTTGTATCTGAGATGATGTCTCTTTGTTTTGCCTGACCGTCTTAAATGCGCTTTTACACGGGCAACAAGTTCTTTCGGACTGAAGGGTTTGACCACATAATCGTCTGCACCGATGCCGAGTCCCCTGACCCTGTCTTCCTCACCGCTCTTTGCCGTAAGCATGATGATCGGGACATCAGAGGTCTGCCTGATCGTGGCGCAAAGCTCTTCCCCTGCCATATCAGGGAGCATCAGGTCCAGAATGATCAGGTCAGGAGCTTCCTTCAGCAGTTTGAGCGCAGCTGATCCGTTTTCAGCAACCCGTATCCTGAACCCTTCTTTGTCAAGATAGGCCTTGACGATATCAGAGATCTTTTTTTCATCCTCAACGATCAGAATGAATTCTTTTCTGCCAGTATCCATAATAGGCGCCTCCGAAAAAGAAGGTCAGGGCTGTCAGGCTGAACCCTGCCAATACATCTACCACATAATGATACCTGAGGTAAACCGTAGAAAAGATGAGTGCTGCGACAAAGGGCAGAAATATCCAAAAGAGCTTTTTCTCGAACTTGAATGCAAGGAAGAGGACGGTAAGGGCGATGCCGGTGTGACCGCTCGGAAAGGCGTCACGCTTTATGCCTTCAAGACGGTTCAGCAGTTCCTGTATCGGCGCAGTCAGAACAAAGCCCTGGAGGTCAGTAGTCTGCAGATGCATCATGGTGAAGCGCGGGCCGAGCGCAGGGAAGAGCAGATACCCGGCGTAGGAAAGATAGAAGCAGAGCATGATCATAAAAAGGGCATAGTCGAACTCCCGCTCACGTTTTTGTGCAAGAAGCACGATGCCGATCGTGAACGGCAGAAGATAGTAGCTGGAATAGGCGACCTGGAGCGCATCCGTAAGCAGGGGGTGCATGATCTTTTCCATCATGACAGTAGGATGACCGCCAAAAAAAACGAAATCGAGCTTTATCAGAATCGGGTCTATGTCCTGGGGATTGACAGCATGAACAATATATTCCAGACTGTCGAAGATGGCGAGAATCGATATGGTCGGAAAGATCAGATGATAGACCCAGTGCATAAACCGGCCTTTATCCCTGAACAGGAGCAGGAGCGCCTGAACAAGGAACATAGCACTATAGAGAAGAATAAGAAGGGATGCATGGTCGATCACGCGGCTGAATATGACGGCGATGACCGTAAGCGCCGTCAGCGAGAGGAAATTCAGGGCATCAGCGGGTCTGAGCAGTGCAAGGAAGTTTCTGGTCATAGTTTTCTGAGCACTCGCATGAGAGCCTTCTCTCTTTTTGATCGTTGTCGCGAACTGCCTTTCTGCCTCATATCATCATCCTCATCATCAGCTGGCTGTTCGTTGTCGCCATCAGTGAGCATGTTCCCATTCTTACCAAGGCGGAGCTGGGGGCGGTTGAGATGAATGCTCTGCTCAAGCCTGCTTAAGAACTGGGCAGAAGGAACCGGCACTGAACTGTTGTTCCAGGCATGGTCCATGATCTCCCTGTCCGAACTGATCACGACCCACTCTTTCCGGTCCTGCTCTATCATGGTCTTGATCACCTCGTCTGCCTTGTCACCCAGACGCGAGTAGATAACGCGGACACCTGCGGTAACGGCCTCCTCCTGGCGACTGCCTCCCGATTTCCAGCCATCAAATACAACGGTGATGTCATGACCTTTCAGTTTTCGGTATGCAATAAGCTGCTGAATAAGCTGTTCCCGCTCTTTCTGCAGATCCCGGTGCTGTATGCCGATGAGATTATACCCGTCTATGATTATCGAAGAAATAGCTCTGCCTCCGGTGATATAGGTGGTGATATTATAGCATTGCCCTGTCTTGTCGGAACCTCATAAAGATAAACAGCCAGCTGTCTGGTTTTGCTCATAAGCCGGCCACAGGAGTCATAGGCTCGCACTTCAGAGCGTAAACACTCCGGAGTGTAAACCTGCTTCCGGCAGCTGCAATGCACTATTATTGCTCATTGGTGTTATAATTCATGAATATTTTTCTGAGGACAATGGATTGCAAGATAGCGTACTTAAGGCGAGGAGATATTAAGACAGGTGCAGCGTAATGCATATTGATCCCATGCAGCTTGCCGGTTCAGCGGTTCTCCTGCTTCTCGGATCGGCAGTTTTGGCAATGTTCCTTGGCAGATTCCAGCGCCTGCTTGTTGCGGTCAGTTTTACCCTTGCCTCTGCAGCCTCTCTGCTTGCCCTTGCTGCCGGAGTATGGGCAGTAAACAGCAACAGCATTAGTCAGGCTATGATGGCCATGGGCCTGCCTGATCTGCCGTTTCATCTCAGGCTCGACCCGCTTGCAGGATTTTTTCTCACGATCGTCAGCGCTCTTTCGTTCATTGTTTCGATCTATTCGCTTGGGTATGTTAAAGGCATTATCGTTCAGAGGCCGGTCACAAGGCTTGTTGTCTTTTATGCGCTCTTCCTTGCCGGCATGTTCATGGTCATTCTTGCTGATGATGCCCTGTTCTTCCTCATCGCCTGGGAGGTGATGGCTGCAGCTTCATACTTCCTTGTGCTTTTTGAGGACGAACGCATAGAAAATCGGCGGGCAGCATTCCTCTATATAGTTGTTGCACATGTCGGTGCCATTGCCATACTCCTTTCTTTTGGGGTCATGGCCGGCCTGGTGACAGGATTTGAAGGGTTTCATGGATACACCTTTGACGCCATGCGGCAGGCTCAGTTCACACCGGCATGGGCGACTGCTGCGTTTTTGCTGGCCTTTTTCGGTTTTGCTGCAAAGGCAGGAATGATCCCCCTGCATGTCTGGCTTCCTGAGGCTCACCCTGTTGCTCCGTCAAATGTCTCTGCCCTGATGAGCGGTGTTATGCTCAAGACCGCCATTTACGGGATCGTCCGGGTGACCTTTGATCTTATCCGTATTTTCCCCTGGTGGTGGGGAGCGCTGGTGCTGGTGCTGGGCCTGGTATCTGCCGTGATCGGCGTGCTGTTTGCGCTGATGCAGAATGATCTGAAGAGACTCCTTGCCTATTCTTCGGTTGAGAATATAGGGATCGTGCTTATCGGCATCGGGCTTGCCATGATATTTACCTCATTTCAGCTGCCCCTGCTTGCTGCTCTTGCTCTTACCGCAGGCCTTTATCACGCGCTGAACCATGCCATGTTCAAAGGGCTTCTTTTCATGGGCGCCGGAGGTGTACTCCATGCTGCACATGAAAGAAATATGGAGAAGATGGGCGGTCTCATTCATCTGCTCCCCTGGACCTCTGCGCTTTTCCTCGTCGGCTGCGTCTCCATATCAGGGCTGCCGCCCTTCAATGGTTTTGTGTCTGAGTGGCTTACTTTTCAGGCATTTCTGCTCTCTCCTTCTCTGCCGAGCCCGCTGATGAAACTGCTGATCCCGATGGGAGCTGCGCTCCTTGCACTTACTGCTGCGCTGTCTGCTGCCTGTTTTGTGAAGGCCTTTGGCGTTACCTTCCTCGGCCAGTGGCGCGGCCAGCATGCCCCTCATATCCAGGAGGTGAACTGGCCCATGAAGCTGGGCATGATCATGGCCGCGGTCTGCTGCCTTTTCCTCGGCATTCTGCCGACCCTGGTCATCGACTGGATGGATGCCGTGCCTGAGCTGCTTGTCGGTTCGAAGATCAGCACCTCGGCAGGTGCGTTTGGCTGGATGTGGCTGACACCGGTTGCGCGCGAGAGGGCCTCATACTCCGGGCCGATGGTATTTTTCGTGATCCTCGCGGTCATTATCATTGCCTATCTTCTGCTGCATGTCAGATCAGGCTCGATCAAACGGGTTCCTCTCTGGGACTGCGGTTTTGAGAAAGTGACACAGCGTATGCAGTATACGTCTACGTCTTTTGCGATGCCCATACGGCGGATCTTCGGTTTTTTCTTCAGCATCAGGGAGCGGGTGAAACTTGATGGCCATGCAGCGCACAGGGCATTTCCCGTGAGGATGCATTATTATCTCCGCATACGCGACCGCTTCTGGGGCTGGTTCTATAAACCGCTTATTGATGCCAGTTTCTGGGTCTCACGCAGGGTAGGCATGCTGCAGCAGGGCCGCATACAGACCTATCTCATCTATTCTTTTGTGACCATTATTATCCTGCTGATATTTACACGATGAACCTTTATCCCTTTATAACAGAGATACTGCAGATCCTGATCATCCTGGTCATTGCTCCGGCTTATGTCGGGTGGGTCAGGACGCTGAAGTGCTGGCTCCAGGGCCGGACCACGGCCGGACTGTTACAGCCCTACCGCGACCTCATAAAGCTCTTTGCCAAAGACGTGATCCTGGCCGGGAATGCTTCCTGGATATTCAGGTTCACCCCGTATATTGTCTTTGGCACTGCAACCCTTGCGGGAGGGATCATCCCGATGCTGTCAATTGACCTGCCTCTTGCAGCGTCTGCTGATGTCATTGTACTGGTGGCCCTCTTTGCTATTGCACGATTTTTTACTGCCCTGGCAGGCATGGACATCGGCACCGCATTCGGCGGCATGGGATCGAGCAGAGAGATGACCATAGCTTCCTTGGCTGAGCCTGCCATGCTCATGGCCATATTTACGGTCTCCCTGGCTGCAAGGTCAACATCGCTTTCTCAGATCGTGGAGGTCGTGTACAACGGCCAGTCTCTGCTGCGGCCGTCACTTGCCTTTGCATTCCTGGCCTTTGTACAGGTAAGTCTCGCAGAGACCGGCCGGATACCGGTTGATAACCCATCTACGCATCTGGAACTGACCATGATCCATGAGGCGATGATCCTTGAATATTCAGGGCGGCATCTGGCACTTCTCGAATGGGCAGGCATGATGAAGCTTACCCTTTTTATGGCGCTCGGTGCAGTACTCTTCTTTCCCTGGGGCATTGACGCGACAGGGAGTCCGGTTGCTTCAGGCATGGCATTTATATTTCTGCTGCTTAAGCTCGCTGCATCGGGAGTGGTGCTGGTCCTGATAGAGACCGGCCTGGCAAAGATGCGGCTTTTCCGTTTGACCGAATTTCTGGGATCAGCTTTTTTAATGGCAACCCTTGGTATGTTGTCATTTTTTATTCTGGAGTGAGAGGGAGAAGAAGGGATTAGAGATGAGGGGTCAGGGATTGGTAAAGAACCAACCCCAAAACCCTAAACCCCAGTCCCCAAATAAGACATGAACCTGCATATTGCGGCTCAGATAAACAGCTTTCTTGCGGCCCTGGTCCTTCTTACCGCATTCGGCATGCTGGTGCAGAAGAGGGTGTACGGCCTTATCCATCTCTTTGCCTGGCAGGGCTTCTTTCTTTCTCTGAATACCGCCATTGTCGGCTTTGTTGCAGACAAGCATCATTTGTACATATCGTCCGTGCTGACCCTTTCTCTGAAGGTCTTTCTGCTTCCCTACATCCTCCATGTGCTTATCAATCGCCTCAAGATCCGCAAAGAGGTCGAAACGATCGTGAATATTCCGATGACCATGATGATCGGCATTGCGCTGGTAATATTTTCCTATCATCTTACCGCTCCTGTCAGGGAGCTCTCGAATCTCATAACACGCTCGACCCTTGCGGTAGCGCTGGCTACGGTCATGCTCGGGCTTCTGATGATGATCACCAGGAAACATGCGGTCACCCAGATCATAGGGTTTCTCGCGCTCGAAAACGGGCTCTTCTTCGCGGCGACGAGCGCGACATACGGCATGCCTCTTGTTGTTGAACTCGGCGTTGCCCTTGATGTGCTCATTGCAGCCTTTATCTTCGGCATCTTCTTCTTCCATATCCACAAGACCTTTGACAGTCTGGATGTTGAACAGATGGCACGTCTGAAGGAGGGGGATTAGAGCGTGAAGGCTTCAGACCGGACAAGCGGCTTCAAAGCCTTTCAAGGCGATATAATTTCTCTGGGCATTAGCGGTATGTGGAATAAGGCGATTTTTGCATATTCGCTCTCTTGGAGGATTTGGTGTCGGTGCTTGCGATGCGCTAAGGAATCGCTGCGAAAGGCTTTTGAGCCATCCTGCCCGGTCCTTCATCTTACGAGGGGTGGGTATGAATAGCAGTACAATGCTTCTGATCCTGTTGGGCGTTCCTCTTTGTGCGGCTGCAATATTGGCGTTTGTGGGAGACAGGAAATTTGCTCCAGAGATCAACATCTTCGGTTCTGCTGCAACGCTTGCAGCCGGTGCCGGGCTTGCGCTTGAGGTATATCTGCAGGGTCCCATGCTTGCAGGAGGGAAGTTCTTTTTTGTTGATGCCTTTAATATTTATCTCTCGGTGCTCACTTCTTTTGTCTCGATGACCACTGCCATGTTCAGCAGAGGATACATGAGGAGAGAGCGGGAGCATGGCCGTGTCGGCCATGTTGGTATGCGGTTTTACCATGCCATGTTCCAGCTTTTTATCTTTGCCATGCTGCTCTGTCTTCTGACGAATAACGTCGGCGTGCTCTGGATAGCCATGGAACTGGCAACCCTTTCGACAGTCCTGCTTGTCTCTCTGTATCGCACGCCCACAGCGATCGAAGCTGCATGGAAATACTTCATCCTCTGCGGCGTAGGCATAGCGCAGGCCCTGTTCGGGACCGTGCTGCTCTACTTTGCGGCAGAGAAGGTGTTAGGCGAAGGGGGAGAAGCCCTTCTCTGGACGAACCTGAGCAGGGTGAGCGGGAGCCTTGAACCGACCGTGCTTTCCCTTGCCTTTGTCTTTCTGATGGTGGGGTATGGGACCAAGGTCGGGCTTGTGCCGCTGCACAACTGGCTGCCGGATGCACACAGCGAAGGACCTACGCCCATATCTGCGGTGCTCTCTGGTCTCCTGCTCAATATTGCGCTGTATGCTCTTGTGCGGTGCAAGGTGCTGGTTGACGGATCAACCCATACGCATCAGGCAGGCAATATCATGATGGGCTTCGGGCTTCTTTCTATTCTCGTTGCGGCATTTTCTCTGCTCAGACAGAAGGATATCAAGCGCATGTTCTCCTATTCATCCATAGAACATATGGGCATAGCGACCTTTGCCTTTGGCCTCGGCGGTCCTATCGCCACCTTTGGGGCGCTTCTTCATATGCTTGTTCACAGTCTGGCGAAGTCAGCCATCTTCTTTACGGTCGGTCATGCCTCACAGATGCACCGGACCCAGGAGATGGACAGGATCAGGGGGCTTTTCAAGGGCAATCCTCTTGTCGGCTGGGGCCTTATGATAGGCGTAATGGCAATTGTCGGCATGCCGCCCTTCGGGATCTTTGCGAGCGAATTTCTGATACTTACTGCTACCATGAAGGACGCGCCTTATTTGACGCCCTTTCTTCTTCTCGGTCTTGGCGTCACCTTTGCCGCGCTGTTCAGAAAAGTTCAGCCCATGGTCGCCGGAGATATTCCGTCCTATCAAAAACCGGTCAAGGCCGCGCATCTGCCGGTGCTGCTCCATCTGGCCCTGGTGCTGATCATCGGCATTTATATGCCTGCTTTTCTGAACACGTGGTTTCATACGGCAGTGGAGTTATTGAAATGAGGGTGTCATGCTGAAAGAGGCCATCATATCAGTTTTTGGTGACGAAGCACGCTTTGAAAGCAGCCAGCATCCTGCAGCTGTGACCACCTGTATTGTGCAGCGGGGCAGATTTGCAGAGGCTGCAAAGGTGATGAAGAAGGCTTATGCGCTTCTGGCAGCAGAATGGGCGACTGACGAGACTGCCTTTGGCAGGGGGTTTGGTGTTTATGCCTGTTATCGGTGGGGGGCAGAGTATCTGATCGTTAAAACCGAACTGCCGTCAGACGATCTCAGGTTCCCGAGCCTGACGAAGAAGTTTGTCCCTGCATTCCGTTTCGAGCGGCAGATACAGAGCTTTATGGGCATTACGCCGGCAGGCAATCCTGATGCACGGCCCTGGATCAAGTTCGAGGACTGGCCTGCTGATGCCTGGCCGTTGCGGAAAACCTTTGATGCATCAAAACCCCTGGCCAGAGTGGCGGGGGAATACGCATGGGTCAGGGCAGAGGGTGAAGGTGTCTATGAGATACCGGTCGGTCCGGTACATGCAGGTATTATAGAGCCGGGCCATTTCCGTTTTCAGGCACTGGGGGAAGATGTGATCAACCTCGAAGAGCGGCTCGGTTATGTGCATAAAGGCATCGAGAAGAAATTCGAGTCACTTTCCTGGAAAGACGGTGCTCAGCTTGCGGGAAGGGTTTCAGGCGACACAACGGTGGCTCACAGCATTGCATACTGCATGGCGCTGGAATCCATGACCGGATGCCGGGTGCCTGAGCGTGCGCATTGGCTTAGAGCGCTGTTTCTTGAGCGGGAGAGGATCGCAAACCATCTTGGCGATATCGGTGCTATCTGCAATGATGCTGCTTTTGCATTTATGCTTTATCAGCTTGCACGTCTGCGGGAAATGATGGTCAGTACGAACTTAAAGCTCTTCGGCCATCGGTTCATCATGGACCGCGTAATTCCCGGGGGCGTATCGGTGGATATCGATCTTGCCGGCAGGGAAGCGATCCTGGCTGAAATGGATGTCCTTTCTAAAGATTTTGAAAGACTTGTTGTCATCTACGATGAGCATTCGTCTCTTGAAGACCGGGTGAGGGATACCGGTGTGCTCACTCCGGAAAGGGCAAGGGAGCTTTGCGTTGTCGGAATCGTTGCGAGGGCGAGCGGCATGAATCTTGACTGCCGCATATTCAATCCTTTTCCTCCCTATGATAAACACGACTACCTTGAGCTTGATGTGCCGGTGCTGATATCGGGGGATGTTCATGCACGGGCCTGGGTCAGGATACAGGAGGTCAGGGAGTCGATCAGGATCATCAGGAAATTCCTCGAAGATACGCCTGGAGGAGAGATAGCAGTTCCGGTCGCATTGCCGAGGCCTGACATATCGGGTTTTGCCGCGGTGGAGGGCTGGCGGGGCGAGATCATCTACTGGCTTCAGTCAGGGCCGCATAGCGAGGTGAACCGCTGTATGGTAAGGGACCCGTCCAGCGTCAACTGGCTTGCCCTTGAGCTGGCAGTATTAGGAAACATCGTGCCTGATTTTCCGCTCTGCAATAAGAGTTTCAACCAGTCGTATTCAGGACACGATCTGTAATGATAAACGGCTTCGTAAAAAGTCCGTATACTGCGTTGCGCTTCAAAACTCGTCACTGCGACGTATCGTTAGATACGCCTCTTTCCTCATTATTTCTTGCGCGCCTTGCCTCCGGAGTTTTTTACAAACCCGTCTCCTGTTGCACTCATTTTCGACGTTATACGAGGTTGTCATGATACGGATACTGCGGCAGATATTTCGGACCGGCATGGTAACCGAGCCGCTCCAGCCGGATATTGAGGCAGAGATCCGGGAGGTCGGGACGCGCCTTGAGGAGGCGATCAGGAAGAGGTTCAGGCGGAGTCTTACGATCAGACAGGTGGATGCGGGCTCCTGTAATGGCTGCGAACTGGAGATCCATGCCATGAATAACCCGGTCTACAACTGTGAACGGTTCGGCATGCACTTCACCGCATCTCCGCGTTTTGCTGACCTTCTGCTGGTAACCGGCCCGGTAACGCATAACATGGCGATCGCGCTCCGGAGGACCTATGATGCAACACCTGCACCCAAGCTGGTCGTGGCAGTGGGCGATTGCGGATGCAACGGCGGTGTTTTCGGCCAGAGCTATGCTTCGCTGGGAGGTGTTGACAAGGTCCTCCCTGTGGATGCCTATATCCCCGGTTGCCCGCCGACACCAACAGCCTTATTAAACGGGATATTGAAGGCGCTCAGCTAAGATTATCTTGTTGCGTATTGAAGACTATCTGCAAGGGAAGCTTCAATGCAAAATGAAATGTTTCTTGACAACTCCTTTGTCTTCCGCTACGCTGATGAAAATACCAAAGCTCCAATTCCTTGGGAGGGGACGATGAGACATAAACCGCAATGCGGATGCCGCAATGTATCAAAAGCTGGTTCTTTTCCATTTTTGCTTCAATCTTCAATCACATTCCTTACCCAACGAGTCATTTAGAGGTTCGTTGAAAATCGCGCCCTCAAGTGAAGCGTTCTCCATTTGCCCGACGTATTGAGCGAATAATGATATTTTTTGCTATAAGGAGGAACAGGATGAGTTACCCGACAAAACATCTATTACGAACAAGATTACGCTTTATTGTGGCGCTAATATTCCTGGCAAGTTTATTCTTAGGTTTATCGTCAGCAAGGGCTGGCGATTTCCTCGGGGCAGATGGAGTAATATCACTTGTCAAGAAGGCAACCGGATCTGCCGATAAGCAAGCAGCTGATCCCGGCAAGGAAGAAGCAAAACGGATAATGCGTGATCTTGAGAGTTTCAAGATGGCCCGGGCCAAGCTTCCGGTAGCGGAAGCAGTTGAACGCTGGTTGAAATTTTACGACCGCTTTCGGATGTTGCCGCCGGACGCCTTGAAGTCACAGCGTATAAACCCTTATGCACCGCCAAGCGCTGATGAATTGTCGATGAGAGCCCTTATCTCCGCCATCCCGTCGCCTGCAGCGTGGGACGAACTGAAGGCTCATGTTCTCGTGCGACAAACGACAGACGGCGGTAATCAGGAAGTCGTGCTTCGAATGCTGGTATATTTTTTGACTCAGGACAAAGCAAATCTGGAAAAGGCAGTTGCTGAATTTAAAACAAATGCTGCTCTGGGCGGGAACCGCGCTTCGTCATATCCGCTTCGGGAGTTTCGTGTCGATATGCAATTGCAGAAAAATGCAAAACGGACTGATGCCATTGTGGACACTTTCGATGCATATCTGCAATCGCTCAAGGGAGAGCGGCCAGAGGGACGTATAACGGTTCAGGTCCCTGACCTTGTGACGCTTGCTGGCGAAAAACGCGCAGAGGAACTGATTCTTAACGCCACCGCTATATCCGGTCTTTCCCTCAACGTCCCTTCGGGCGGCGCTACACTGGAACTTACCAAGCGATTGTTGCTGAAAAATATTGAGAAGATCACAGAGCCCCAATGGGAACTGGTTACTGGTATCTATGACGTTACCCTATACGAGGCATTGGACAAACGATTCCCCGACAAAGCAGGGAAAAAAGAGTCGTCACCCGATATCTTCCAGTCAGTCAATAAATATGGGTATCGCTCCACTATGGATGACAGTAGCCGTCGAAGAGCCAAGATATTTTACATCATGGGGCTTATCGCTCAAAATCGGATAACGGAAGCCACGGAAAAGGCGAAGGGGATGGAGTCTGCGGATTTCCAAAACAAGGACTTTGAAAAGAGCTGGCACTCCTTTGATAAATTACGATTTGCAACTGAATTGAACCAATTTTGTAAAGATCTGCTGACCAATCGTCCTGAGTTACAGCTTTGGAAAGAGTGCGGCTTAATTGCCGGTAGTGGCAAAGATTCAGAAGTCCTTATTACCATGATAGATGCAGCTGCCCAAAAGCCCAATATCGGTCTGGAATCGCGGCTCGGGATTCGAGAGCGGCAGATTGAGCTTCTGCTTGCTATGGATCGTGTGGATGATGCCGTTTCCCTGCTGCACGAAACGCTTATGGTCGATGCCGGACGGGAGACGCCCCAGGTCCAACTTGCAGTTACGCGGAGTAAGCTTAAACTGGCCTCGCGCATGTTCATCGTAGGAAGGCTGTTGGAGCGCAAGGAGCTGATACGGGAAGGTGAAGAAGTATTTCTTTCAGCTCTCAAGGATGCGGGACAGCGGATCAGCATTACGGATATGTCGAGTTGGAATGTGCGAGGTTCAGAATCGCCAATAGGGATGATGATTGATGCGTATTGGGAAAATGGTGATTTGGCAGGTGCGGAAAGGATGGTCGTGGCGGTGATACAGGCATTTCTTAAGGCTCCTGAGTTGAATGCGCAGCCAGCCGCACGCGATTGGGCGCTCAGCAGTGGCGTTCTTGCCGGACACCTGCTCAGACTGGCCGAAATCTATGACCGGGCCGGCCGTCATGAAGACGTATTGACGCTTTTGGAAAAAGCGGCATGGTGGGGAGGTGTCGATCTCATCGATATAGCTGATGAAAATATAGCACTGATCGCGATAACGGCAAAGGCTCTTCATTTGGCAGGACGCGACACCGAAGCGGTCGAAATGCTCAAGAGTCATCTATTGGGGAATCCGGGGGATGATTCAGCTTATATCATCCTGACCGAAATCCTCGGTGCTGCCGCAATCCCCTGGCTCGATACATTATATCTCCGCGACAGATTTGAGGAGCGCCCTCTCATCTGGAAGGCACATCTCCTGAAGAAGAATGGTAAGTTGGATGAGGCCGAAGCAACCATTCGGCAGGCACTGAAGATCGACCCCACTGATGGTGAGCAAAAGGCCGGAGATCGGGGGCGGGCCTATGTAGAACTTGTCGAGATACTCAAGGCCAAAGGAAAGACGGAAGATTCAGCTTTCTTCGAGCGGGTCGTTACTTCCATCAGAACCGCCGAGAGGGGGGATAAGTTCACCGAGGCGGGTCTTATACGGAAAAGTCTGGCCATGTATGAAGAAGCATCGAAAAGTTTTGCAGATGCCTATTGTGTTCAATGGCGTCTTGCCGAGCGCCTCTCCTCAATGGGGGATATGGAGGCGGCCAGAAAGCACTACGAAATAGCTTTCGAACGGATGCCGGAGCAGTTTGGTCAGGTTGCCAGGTTTTGTTTCGGCTGCGAGGGGGTATTCACACACCAGCAGAGCGTCAGCATTGCTGAAGAGGTGTTGACCGGGCTGGCTAAGACAGCGCCCCGTAAACCACAGGTTCATTATTTACTTGGGCAGCTTCGCGAGAGCCAGGGACGCAAGGACGAAGCTTACCGTCACTTCCGCACTGCTGCAGAAATCGACCTGCAATATCTGGATGCCTTGAAGGCAGCCTATTCACTTCGCAAAGATGTATTCCTGAGTCAGACTGAAGCTGATGAAATTGCGTTGCGTATGGTCAGGCTCGACCCTCGCAGCAGGCATGACAATCTCAGTGCCGATGAAATCGACGATTTGAAAGGCCTCTGGTCTATCTACGAGGACATTGGCAAAGAGAAGGTCAATATACCGAAGGGGTTATTAACTCTGACAGCGAGCAAGCAGGAATTGGAAGCACTGGTCAAAAAATTCGGTGTAGGCAGTGAATTCCTGGAATGGAAACGAAATAGCTATCGGGAGAATCGGGTCATTCCGGAGCCTGGTGACGCTGTGGTCAAAAACAATTTCATAAAGAAACTGCTCCAGGTTACAAGCCAAGGCGGCATGATGTTTGAGTAGCGCGGCATTCATAAGAAGATAAGAATCGTTGCAGAAGCAGAGGAGCGGCAAGACAGGCAGCTGAGCGGAGCAGCAGGTTTGCCCGAAGACTGATAATGATTTGAAATTATGAAGAAAGCCTTTTGAGAAAGCCTTTTGGGGACGTTGTTGAATTAGTTAACTTGTTGGTGAGGGTTGAAATAATAGTTCATGCCAAGGCAGGCGAGACTAGATTTTCCCGGCACATTACACCACGTAATATGCAGAGGGATAGAGAAAAGGGACATAGTCGCAGATGACAAAGACAGAGACAACTTTATCGGGGAAACATATTGGGGCCGTTGTTGAAGCAGTTAACTTATTGAGGAAGGGTTGAAATGAGGAAGAAGGGATCATGGGGGCAGGATTGACTATTGACTGACGCGCAGACCAGCAGGACTTTTACGACTGCAAAACACACTGCTGCCGGAAGCTACACAAGTTCCACTGCAGTGGCCTGGACAGGGACGACAAGCGCGTGGTCAGGATTGGTTGTCGTTTCTCTACAGCCGTAGAACAGTGAAATGGCTATGCCGTAATTACTAAATCCTCGTTGACTTCGCTGATTGTTTATCGTGCGGTTATGCCCCGCCGGAGATGAACTGCGTAAGGTCCTGGGCTTCCTTTTCCGATAACTGTCTGAAGGTTACGCCATAGAATACCGAACTGCCGGTCGGTGTTGATGTCTTTCTCACAACCTCTGACTTAAGCGAGAACCTGCTGCGATTCTTCGGGTTTACAAAGCTGACCTGAAGCTTTTCTCCGACCGGGAAATCGGAAACGCATTCAAAGGCCATACCGCTTTCACTGAAGTCCATGGATATGCCTGAGTAGCGGAGATTGCTCCCGTCCTGCTGAACGTTCACCAGGATGCGGAAAACGCGACGAGGTGACCGCAACAGGAACTTGGAGATCGCCGTCTGGAACTTGAGCTTTTCCACAGGAATGAAAAAGGTCTCCTGCACATCGAGGCTTCTGCACTCTCCCTGGGTAATGGTTGCGTTGAAGGGCAGTATCAGGATTTTCGGGACCTTCACAAACGAAGGGTTGTCTTTCAGGTCGGCAATATCAGCCCGGATCTCCTGAAAACTGTCGCTGCCGAACAGTACGATAAGAGCCGGCATGTCCGGGGACAGAAGAGCCTCGCGCACGTTCTCAAAAGAAATGTAAAGAAGATTGTCCTCTTTGAGGTAATGCTTCACCGTGTTGAAGACGTCTGCAGACCTTTCGATAACAAATATCTTTTTCATACGTTCCAAAACATATTGTAGCATGTTATCGTGATGTTTTTGCTATCATCTTCTTAATACATCTGCTTCCGGTTTCTAATGTTTTCCCTGTCTGTTTTTGAAAAGGTGATCTGCGTTCTGATATGCAGTTTTCAGTCTCCCTTCCCTCTGAGGGCTGCTGGCCGTGATTTTTTTCTTGACAAGAATAATTATTGTATGATAAAAATTATCAGACAATAATGAGTATCAATACAATATGCACAAATTTAGAGACATAGGTCTGAAGCTCACGCCGCAGCGGCTTGCCATACTCGATTTCCTCGATGGCAATACTGATCATCCGTCAGCGGATGATATCTATAAGGCGGTTTCTGTTCAGCATCCGACCATGTCCTTTGCAACGGTCTATAACACCCTGGACACGTTGAGGGAAAAAGGTCATATCCTTGAGCTGACGATCGATCCGGACAAAAAAAGATTCGATCCCTGCACAGACCCCCACCATCATCTTATCTGTTTGTCATGCAAGAGGGTCCAGGATATCCATATGACGTTCAACCTTGACCTGCCGGAAGCGATGAAAGGCAAATTCAGGATCACCGGAAACCATATCGAATTCTACGGGATCTGCCCTGTCTGCAGGACGAAGACCCATTAAAAGGAGGAGTATGTATGTGCATGGATCATAAAAAGACCTGCGTCTGCGGTGCGCAGACAGCAAGCTTTAATTTTCGCGACGAGGTGATGCCTGCGGAGCTCGTTGACAGGCTCTACTGCCCCCAGTGCAGTTCTTCTGTTGCCTTCGATGACCGGACCATGATCAGAGACAATGACTGGATAATAGACTTTGATATGGACATAGCACGGTTCTCCGGTCACAAGCTCTGCGGCGCAGAGATAACACCGGAGTATCTCTTTGATCAGGGGTACTGCACCTGGCGCGGAGTTTATCCGATGGACCATATCGACTCGGTGAAAGAGCGGGAAGAACTGGTCAAACTCTCCAGGATCAACCCGAAAAAGTACATCGAGGAGATCAGGAGATGGGGTATTGACCGGATGGACAGACTTGCGCGCGAGGGTTGGAGGAAGGCTCATGCAGGGCAGTGATATCAGCCAGAAGAAGAGCCCCTGCAGCACCAGGAATATTCCGGTGCCGGAATTCATTGCCTGCATCAAATGCGGCAATGAGATAGAGATATGGACGGATGAGGATGAAACGATCTGTCACACCTGCGGCCATAAGATCTTCAAGAAGGAATCAATAATTCACTGACTGTTTCATTCGAAACAGGACCCTTGACCACTGGAGCAAAGCATGGAAATATCTCTTGAAAAGATACCCGGAGGCCTGAGAGTGGACGGCCTTGATCTGAAGAACGGCAAATGCGGCTGCACATCAGTGCTGCCCTGCTGTTACAGCTGGACAAAAGTGAAGAGGAGCGGGAACACAGTCAGCTTTTCAGGCAAGGCAACAGGGCCGGAGTCTGTTGAACTGTTCGACTGGGGCTATAGCGTAAGAAAAGGCGATCTGACCGTCGAAGTGTCGATGGAGGACACTCGTGACAAAATAATATTCTCGGGATACTATCCGCCCCGTATTGAGGAATGGATAGAGAAGGGTTGGGAAGTTGTTTCAAGAACAGGCGAGCGGGAGGATTTCGGCCTCTGGCGTTGTGCCACCTGCAAATGGCTGTACAAAGAGAAGGATCAGGTTGCGAAGTTCGAAGATCTGCCGGACGACTGGAAATGCCCCACCTGCAAAGTCGGCAAGAATGCCTTTGAGAAGATTGGATAGGAAACGTTTCAGGAAAGAACACTCATACCAAAAAAAATAATCAGGGGAAAAGCTTATGACAAAAAAAGGCGAGAACTACAAGTGTGCAGTATGCGGCAATGAAGTTGCGGTTACAACCGGCGGTGGCGGCACCCTTTTTTGCTGCGGGAAGCCGATGGAAAAGATCGGCTGATATCAGGTCCGGCAGAAATGCAACTATAGTATAATGAGTTCTGAATACCGTGGAACACCGCATATCAAGATAACCATTACATAAGGAGGAGTCAGCATGGCATCAAAATCAGAGAAGAATCTTAAAGAGGCGTTTGCCGGGGAATCGCAGGCAAACAGGAAATACCTTGCCTTTGCCAAAAAGGCAGAAACAGAAGGTTACAAGCAGGCAGCAAAGCTTTTCAGGGCAGCAGCCGAGGCAGAGACCGTGCATGCGCATAACCATCTGAGGGAATTCGGCGGCATCAGATCGACAAAAGAGAACCTTGAGGCTGCCATCGGCGGCGAGACCTTCGAATTCGAGAGCATATACCCGAAGATGATCGCCGAGGCAAAGGCTGAAGGCAATGCCCTTGCAGAAAGGACCTTTGTATATGCGAACGAGGTGGAGAAGATCCATGCTGACCTGTATAAGAAGGCGCTTGAGACCCTGGGCAGGAATGCCGAGACGGATTACTATGTATGTCAGGTCTGCGGCAACACGGTAGAGGACCATGCGCCTGATGAATGCCCGATCTGCAAGGCGAAGAAACAGGCGTTCAGAAAGATCGACTGAACCATGAAGGTGCTCGCTTTTTTAGGCAGCCCGAGAGTTGACGGCAATACTGAGCTTCTGCTCAATGAGGCGATAAGGGCCGTTCAGGAGCAGGGGCATGAGGTGAAGATCTGCAAGCTTAACTACCTGCGCATCAAACCCTGTCAGGACTGCGGCGGATGTGACAAGAACGGTGTCTGTATCATTAATGACGACATGACCGAAATCTATCAGGATATCAGGGAGGCAGACAGGATCATCCTTGCCTCCCCGATCTTTTTCTTCGGCATGAGCGCCCAGGCAAAGGCTATGATAGACCGCTGTCAGTCATTCTGGTGTGAGAAGTACCTCCTGAAAAAGACGATACCTGAGGGTCTGCATGGCAGAAAAGGGCTTCTTATTCTTGTCGGCGGCATGAAAAAGGATATCGGCATCCAGTGCGGCGATGCTGCTGCAAAGGCATTCTTCAGGACGATCAGTGTCCCGAGCCATGAAGTGCTCGGTTTTCTCGGCGTCGATGCGAAGGGAGCAATTTCCGATCACCCCACTGCCCTGAAGGATGCATATGAGGCTGGAAAAAGGCTTGTGCAGACCCTGTAGCAGATCCCTGCTGCTTTTCTTCCATCGGGCACTTCGCCTGCACGTTGACGGCATTTCACACCGTATCATCTGATATCACACAGCGTCTATTTATGCGGGGTTGCGAGAAATTGACTATCAGGTGAACTACATAAAAACTACATACTGTTTCCTTGACGGAATTTTCCTGTATAGTCTGATAAAATAGGACATCAGGAGGTAATACCATGCAGGCAACATTACAGAAGCAGGCAAAGAAAGCTATAGACAATCTACCTGAAGACAAGTTGAAGGTGGTTATTGATTTTATGGGGTATCTGCAGGCAAAGGAGAAGATCCCCAATGCCTTGACGCGAGCAACATTCAAAAAGACCGATGAGGGGAAAGAATTAACCACTTACAAGGATGTTGACGAATTTTTTACGGAAATGGGCCTTTAATGCTTATATTTCGTACAACAACCCTATTCAAAAAAGACTTTAAGAAGGCTCAGAAACGCGGCAAGGACGTTGAAAGGCTGCGGGGGCTTATGAGATCACTTGCCAATGAAGACTCCCTCCCGGCGCGTCACCGTGACCATGCACTTACAGGCAATTACAAAGGCCGTCGGGAATGTCATATCGAACAGGACTGGCTGCTTATTTATAAGGTGGATCTTAAGGCAAGGGAGATCATCTTTGAGCGCACCGGCACACATTCTGATTTATTCGGCTGATATTAATACTCTGCCATAAACCGGCAAGAGCTGCATGAAATGCTCCGAGATCATGTCCTCTAAGGCTTATCACATTGCCATTGCGCAACCTCACTGCGGAGCCCTCAACAAACTTGACTATAATAGCATTCTCGAAATTATCGACAGGAATTCTACTATGCGCAGGTTTCTTTGGGGCTTGCCGCTTGATAAGTTCATCAAGCTCGATGGGACGCTGTTTGCTTTTTCCATAGCTCTCAGAGCATATGCCGACAAGAATGCCAAATATTATAACAGGCAGCCAGATAACAAATACTCTCCGAAAACTTCTTGTTAAATAGATACTGTTGCTCATTTTTCCCCACATAACGAATATTTTTTGCTTTATGGCTATTTCATCAGTTCACTATCACCCAGCTACTCTTGACGCATCCGCCCTGATGGGTATTTATCCAGACTCACGTCCTGCGCTTTATCCGCCACACCTTGCGGCGGGCTCTAACGCTGACTCTCCAGGTCAGGTCTCTCAGTCCTTACGCAGGTGGAGTTGTAGATCCAAATACACCATAAACAGCAGTATCTCTTAATACACGACCGGAGGAGCTATATATTTCTACCGTTAAGGTATGACGACCCGACCCGTTGTAATCAGCTGAAACTGGTATCCGGATATATCGGGCGTAGAGCCCGGGCGTGATGCCAATCTGGAGCGTCGGTGTCGAGATACTCTCTATGGTGAGAAAGTCGCTGCCATTATATATGACCCGTCCGTTAAGCAATATTCTCATCCTGTCTCCGGCCTGAGGGATATGTTTTTCATAAATCATCAGATCAAGGGTTTGCGAGCCAAGAAATACGCATTGGCAGGTGAGATGGTGACTCCTTCAACGATAATTCGGCCATATTGGTCATGATCTATCAACGATCTGTAGGGAAACTCGCCCGGCAGTTGAAATGTATATTCAAAAGAACCCCCGAGGGCAAGCCGATCAGCATTAAATTCAACTACACGATAGTATTCTTGTGTATCGTTGCCTACAGAAAGAGGGGCCGCCCCCCTGTTTATCCACCTGACCGTATCTCCCTTAAGAATGGTTAATTCAGCAGGATGTGGGCCGTTTTCATCAACCGTCACTTCGTAAGTTGCTGAGAAAGCGAGTGCCGGAAGCAGCCCCAACATAAGACTTAATAAAATAATACGTAATGTCTTCATGGTAAATCCTCCTTGTTTATATAGTTGGAATAGGCTTGATTTCCTGCATTGCAGCGCTTAGTCTGTCGTCCTGTGGTCCCCGTTCCCTCCTTCTGATACGACACCGTCAAAATACTGTCTGATGGCATGCTTATACCCGCTGACGCTCTTGCTGAAGATGCTATTGAGTTGGTGAATACTGGGCCGTCCCCTTTAAAAAAATACTTGAGGGAAGGAGTACTGTCAAGAAAATTGTATAAAGTTTGCTGCCATAATGGGCAGATCCTGCCGCAGTCCCTCCTCCCCACCATAGGGCAACGTGTTATAGTATTGCATGAAAACGCTTGTCCGGAAAGAGGCGGCAGCAACCCTTAAGACCTTTGACCTTCTGAATATGCCTGTCTTTCTTATCGACGAGTCCTTTGTCATCGTTTCCTGCAATGAAAGTTCTGCTGCGGTCTTTCTGTATGCCGGTGAGGAAATGACCGGCAAGCCCTTGAATGCAGTTGTGCTTCCGGACAGAAGGAATATCCTCAAGATGGCTGCTCTTCACCAGGGCATGCCGTCTGATATCAGCAGCTCCTATCCGGATACCCGGTTTCTTTCCTCCTGTATCAAAAAGAACGGAGACCTGTTTGATGCAAAGGTATCGATTATTCCCTCTCAGGAGAACGGTTCATCCCTCAGACTCGTTGTTGTGCAGGATATATCGGAGCAGCGGAAGCTTCAAAGAAAGGCTTTTCAGAGGACCAAAGAGCTTTCCATATTCAAGACCTTTGCCGACATCCTTGCGCGCCACGAGGCGATCGAGGCGATCATGCAGGAGAGCATTGCTATGCTGCTGGATATCATGGAAACAGAGCAGGGATGGATCTATCTCCTTGACGCTGATGCAGAGCTGCTCCATCTTCAGGTCGAGAAGAGTCAGATCAAAGGCGCTTATTCTGCGCAGAATCTGAAGCAGGGCGAATGCCTTTTTGGGAAGGTCTTTGCCTCAGGCATGCCGCTCCTCGTGGAGAGGGCGTCGCGCGACCCGAGGGTAACATCCCTGCAGACCGGCCCGGAAGGCATTGAGAGCGTGGTTGCTATCCCGATTCGCTCAAAAGGTATGTTCCTTGGCGTGCTGGGGCTTGCAAGCAGAAGACAGGCGTTCTTCACCTCCATGGATACGCAGCTCCTGGTGCCGATCGGAAACATGCTGGGAGTTGCCATCGAAAATATACGCCTGATCGAGCAGCTCCACTGGAACATGAAACAGATCGAGCTGATCAATGAGCTGAGCGGCATTGTTAACTCAAGCCTCAGCATAGGTACGATCTTCAGAATGATGGTGTCGGAGATCAGGAAGCTCATAGATTATGACAGGGCCAGTCTTCTGCTCTATGATGAGAAGGAGGATAACCTGCTTATCTTTGCTCTTGATACCGACATGCATACGATCATGGGCAAGGGGGTGAGGGCCCCGATCGAAGGGACGAGCGCCGGATGGGTCGTGAGGAATAACAGACCCTGGATCAGCCGCGATCTGCATGATACGAAATTTGCTCTCGACAAAAAACTGCTGAGAGAGGGCATCAGCTCAACCATAAGCATTCCGCTCTTTCACGACAAGATACTCGGTGTCTTCAACTTTGACAGCAGCAAGCCTGCGAACTATTCCGAGCGGGACCTTGATATCCTTCTGCCGGTTGCCAAGCATATATCGATCGCGCTGGAGAATGCGCTCCTTTTTCAGGAGATATCACGCGACAAGAAAGAATGGGAAAAGACCTTTGATGCCATCACGGACATGGTCTGGATAGAGGACATGAACCAGCGTGTCATCCGCGCAAACAGGACCGTACTTGCGCGGGCAGGTCTCACGTCAGCAGAGGCAGCCGGAAAAAGCTGCGGGGAACTGCTCGAGCGGGTCGGCGCGCTCGAGGAGGATTGCATCTGCCCGGAGACCATGGCAGGCAAGAGGCCCTGTTTTCGGGAGATGAAGGGCATGAGCGGCAATATCTTTCATTTCTGGACCTACCCTCTTATCGATGACGAGGGACGGCTCTATTCCCTTGTCCACTATCTTAAGGATGTGACCAGTCAGAAGCGGCTGGAGCAGCAACTGATACGCTCAGACAAGCTCGCATCCCTCGGCACGCTCGTTGCGGGCATAGCGCATGAGATCAACAACCCCCTCGGCATTATTGCAGGGTATTCCGAGGCGCTCCTTGACCGTGCGAAAGATGAGACCCTGCAGGGCGTTCCCGAGTTCGAAGATTTTCCCGAATATCTCCAGACGATCCATAACGAGATCTTCCGGTGCAAGGGCATACTCAGAAGCCTGCTTGATTTTGCGCGGCCGACAGGCGGCACGTTCCGCGAGATAGATATGAATGAGCTGATCAAGGAGGTCATACTTCTGGTGAACCACAGGGCCAAGAGGCTGAACCATGACATTGTGCTCAGCCTTGACAGGGATATCCCGAAGGTATTCGCAGACCCCGGCAACCTGAGGCAGGTATTCATGAACATCATCATCAATTCCATGTATTTCACTCCTGAGGGCGGCAGCATTACGATCGCAACCGAGCGGGATGCAGAAGGCGGGCTCCTGCAGCATGATCCGGGCGTCGGGGTCACGATCTCGGACACGGGCGCAGGGATCGATCCTGCCATACTGGGAAAAATATTCGATCCTTTTTTCACCACCAAACCGGTAGGAGAAGGCACTGGCCTCGGTCTTTCGATATGCCACAAGATCATTGAGGAGCACGGCGGCAGCATCGATGCGGTGAGCGAGCCCGGAGGCACGACATTTGTCATATGGATCCCCTTAAAGGCGGTCCATGATTAAGGTCCTTGTTGTTGATGATGAAGAGCCGCTCAGAAGGCTCCTGAAGAAGGAACTTGCGCGGAAAGGCTTTACTGCGGATGTTGCTCCTGACGGCAAGACCGCTCTCAGCCTTGCAAGGCAGAATACCTATGATGTTGTCCTGCTGGATATCATGATGCCCGGCGTGGACGGCATCACGGTCATGAAGAAGCTGAAGACAGATCCGTCGGCGCCTGCGATCATCGTCCTTACCGGAAAGGCAACGGTCGAAACAGCAGTAGAGGCAATGAAATACGGGGCTTACGACTATCTCACCAAGCCCTATAAGCTCGACGAACTGGTGATCATCATCAACAGGGCCTATGAATTCGGCAGATTGAGCATCAAGACACAGCTCCTTGAGCAGGAGCTCGTGAGAAAGGAAACTCCGTTCAGATTCATCAGCCGTTCACGTCAGATGAAAGAGATCCATGACCTGATACAGAAGATCGCTCCCACGGATTCTCCGGTATTTATTCAGGGAGAAAGCGGTACAGGCAAGGAATTGGTGGCCAATACGATCTGGCACTACAGCAGGCGCAACTCAGTGCCGATCATCGCCCTGAACTGCGCTACATTTTCAGAGAACCTGATCGAGTCAGAGGTCTTTGGTCATGAAAAGGGCGCTTTCACCAATGCGTATGAGACAAAGCACGGCATCGTTGAAGTTGCCGATAAGGGAACGCTCTTTCTTGATGAGATCGCCGAGATGCCGATCGGACTCCAGGCAAAACTTCTGAGATTTCTGGATACGGGCGAATTCAGACGCGTCGGCGGCAATAAGATCATGAATGTTGATGTCAGACTGATCGCTGCGACGAACCGGGATCTCCGGGATCTGATCAGGCAGGGAAGATTCAGGGAGGACCTGTACTACCGGCTTAATGTAATCAACATCACGATCCCGCCGCTAAGGGAACGGGCAGAAGATGTCGAAGAACTTGCAGGGTTCTTTGCCCGGAAATACAGCCAGAAACTTGCCAAGACCTTACGGGGCTTTACGCCTGATGCCCTTGGAGCGCTCTGCGGGTACAACTGGCCGGGAAATGTGCGCGAACTCGAGAACGTGATCGAGCGTGCGGTTATCCTCTGCGATTCTGAGACAATAGCCGGCAAGGATCTTTCGATCCCTGTTGCGCATGCGGCCGGCGATAAGGCAGCAGGCGGATCACTTGAGGAGATGGAACGTGACTACATCCTCAGAGTGCTCAGGGAGTTCCATGGCAATCAGTCGAAGACAAGTCAGGTCCTCGGCATTGACCGCAAGACCCTGTATCTTAAACTTAAGAAATACGGCCTCAGCGATTATCTGAAGAAGTAGTTTTTCTCCCAGCATGCAGGTTATTCCGCTCTTGCCTTTTCGTTATTCATTTTTGTATATTACGCCCATGCAGAAGAAGAAAAAGCCTGTTGTAAGGAGCAGTAAGCCCTTTGTCCGTTTCAGGGGGCATATTTGGCTTGACGGCAATGAGGGCACGTTTCTGGGGTATGGCCGGGTTGTTCTCCTTGAACGGATCCGTGAGCTTGGCTCGATAACAAAGGCTGCAAGATCCATGGAGCTGTCTTACCGCCGGGCCTGGGTGCTGATCGATTCGATGAACCGGCAGGCTCCAAAACCCTTTGTCGTGACCGCTGCGGGCGGCAAGGGCGGCGGCGGTACGCTGGTCACGGAAGAAGGAGAAAAAGCCATAAAAATATTCTGGAAGTTCCATGCCGATTTTCAAAAATTCCTTGAACATGAAGAAAAGAAGTCAGGCTATAAAAAAAAGTCACCTGAGGAGGAGTAATGGGAAGAAAGAGCAGATTATTTATCGCATTAATAGTGTGCGTGTCCGTATTCGTATCAGTGAACGCAACAGCGGCGACGGAGATCATCTGTTCTTCGACAACGAGCACTGAGAACTCCGGATTGTTTACCCATATCCTGCCGCTCTTCGAGAAGAAGACCGGGATCAAGGTGAAGGTTGTTGCGCGCGGCACTGGTGCTGCCATCGAGATGGGCAAGAGGGGTGATGCTGACGTTGCTTTTGTGCATGCAAAGGAGCAGGAACTGAAGGCTGTTGAGGAAGGTTTCTTTGTCAACCGCTCTGATGTTATGTACAACGATTTTGTTATTATCGGTCCAAATGATGATCCTGGTAAGATCAAGGGAATAAAATCAACCGTTGATGCATTCAAGAAGATAAGCGAGGTGTCCCAGTTCGTCTCCCGCGGTGACAACTCAGGCACTCACACCAAGGAGTTATCGATCTGGAAGAAGGCTGGTATTGAGCCAAAAGGGCAGAAGTGGTATCTCGAGGTCGGGCAGGGCATGGAAAAGACCCAGAGGATCGCAAACGAGAAAAGAGCCTATGCGCTCACTGACCGCGGCACCTGGCTTGCCACAAAGGACAAGGACAAACTCGATATGCTCATTGTCCACGAAGGTGATACAACGCTCTTCAACCAGTATGGTGTTATGGCCGTGAATCCCGAAAAGCACAAGCACGTGAAATACAAAGAAGCGATGGAGTTCGTGAACTGGCTCATATCAAAAGAGGGGCAGCAGGCGATTGCTGCGTTTAAGGACAGCTTAGGCAATCAGCTCTTCTACCCGAATGCAAAATAATGAGGCGTAAACGCGGGAAGGCGTGAATGGGCAGATGCGCTAAAACAGTTTGGTTGTCTCATGGTTTTTGCCGCATGGACGCATTTACGCATCCAGGCCCCTTAACATGGACGCACTGAGCCAGGCATTGGGAAAGGCTGTCTCTCTGATCTTCGGCCTTGACCGGGAGTTGACGGGTATTATCCTGCTTTCCCTCAAGGTCTCCGGATCAGCGCTTGTTGTTGCGACTGCACTGGCTCTTCCGCTCAGTGCAGTACTCGGTTTAAGAAAATTCCCGTTCCGCGGGATCGTTATAAGTCTGCTCAACACCTTCATGGGACTCCCCCCGGTGGTTGTCGGGCTTTTTGTGTATCTGCTTCTGTCCAGAAGCGGGCCTCTTGGGTTCATGGCTTTGTTGTATACTCCGTCGGCAATGATCGCAGCCCAAACCATACTTGCCTTTCCGATCGTGGCTTCTTTAAGCCACGCAGCGATCATGGGGGTCGATCCTGTCATACGGCAGGCGGCGACAACGCTGGGCGCAACCCCTTTTCAGGTATCACTGACTGTTATCAATGAGGCACGCTACGGGATCATGGCAGCAGTGATCGCAGGCTTCGGCAGGGTCATGGCAGAGGTCGGAGCGATCCTGATCGTCGGCGGCAATATCGCAGGGTTTACGCGTGTCATGACCACGACCATAGCGCTCGAAACAGACAAGGGGAATTTCGAACTTGCGCTGGCCCTGGGCGTCATACTGTTGTTGATCTCTCTTATGGTCAATGTGCTGCTTCATATTTTTCAGAAAAAAAGCATGCCAGGAGCCAGCAGATGAGTCTCAGTCTGCAGGCAGTCGGCATAGACAAGAGCTATAACAACAATCCTGTGCTGCAGGGCAGTTCCTGGTTTTTTAGGGAAAACGGAATATACGTGCTTACCGGCGCGAACGGCTGCGGCAAGTCTACATTTCTGCGTATATGCGCCCTGCTGGAGCAGCCGGATAGGGGAACAGTCAGGTATCTCGATGGAGCGCATGAGGCGCAGGACAACATCGCACTGAGGCGCAGGATAACCCTTGTTTTACCGAAGGCCGGACTCTTCAATATGTCAGTCTGCCGGAATGTTTCTTATGGTCTGCGCATTCGGGGCATATCCGGCAGGGAATCTAACGACAGGACTGACAGCGTTCTTGAATTCGCAGGGCTCAGCCATAAAAAGGATCAGAACGCGCTTACCCTCTCAAGCGGCGAGTCCCAGAGGATTGCAATTGCAAGGGCATTGGTTATTGAACCGGAGGTGCTTTTCCTTGATGAGCCGACTGCATCCATTGACGAAAAAAATACCGAGATCATTGAGAATATCATTCTTCAACTGAAGCAGCGCGGGAGGACTACGGTCATCATGACGACCCATGACCGCGCCCAGGCTGAACGGCTTGCCGACAGATTACTCTTTCTCGAAAAGGGCAGGATCGTTTGATGTAAGGCTGTAAAGAACTAAGCAGCGCAGCAGCTACAGGAAGGTTAAGGGCGAGGGGAATATTTTCAGAATGGCATCCCTTCGAATATCCCTGCCGATGATCACCAGCCTGCTGCCGCTGACATTTTTCCCGAAAGGTATGCTTTTGATGTTCGTGAATGACAGATCGAACTGGTGGGGCCCCTGCAGGGTATTCACGAGCGCCTTTGCCCTCACAATGTCGCCGTATTTGCCGATGGACATATCCTGAAAAAAGTCGCTGAGCCATTCATGGTCAAGGCTGTCTGCCAGTCTGAGGGATACCGTATCAAAGTGAAGATGATCAGCATGTCCGCGTATCGTTCGCTCTGTACCGATATTGCCGGGCAGGGTACTGCCGGTGACGCAGTTGACTGTGCTGAAGACAATGGCCTTGGGGTTCATCTGTTCAATGGTCTGGACTGTTCTTTCCGTTATATCTTTTTCGACAAGGTCTGTCTTGTTCACGAGGACTATGTCAGAGTTCGTGACTTGGTCCTCAAAGAACCGGCCGAACGCATCTTCGTGATTGAGTTCAAGAAATTCGGTGGCGTCTACGATGCCTACAACAGTGACTATGCTGATCTTCATGGTCTCAAGTGCCTCAAGAACTCCCGAGGGAGAGGCTATGCCGCTCGGTTCGATCAGGAGATGCTCCGGCGCAAAGGTCTCGCGTATCTTTTCGATGGAGGAGATGAGGTCGAACTTCAGGGTGCAGCAGACACATCCGCTTGGCAGTTCGATCGACTCAATGCCGTTTGCCGAGAAGATCTCGCCGTCAATGCCTGCCTTGCCGAAATCGTTCACCAGCACGACCGCCTTGCCTGAAATGTTCGTGACAAACTGTTGGATAAAGGTCGTCTTCCCTGATCCGAGCATGCCGCACACAATGGTTGTTCTCATGGTTTTACTATACCCAATGGTCGGGGTACTGCACAATCTGCGTTATCAATGTTTCTCTGTCTCTGAGCGAAGCGGCAAGCCTATCAGCACCGTGGTTCCTCGCCCTTCCTCACTGTCGAGTCTGATATATCCGCCATGCTGCTCAATGATCTGCTTGACGATATAGAGACCAAGCCCTGTGCCCTTTCCCTTTTCTTTGGTCGTATAGAACGGCAGAAATATCTGGTGTCTGATGCTGTCCTTGACCCCGTGACCGGTATCGGAAAAAGAGACTTCTGCGAACCTCCTGTCCCCTGAAATGTTTGTTGTCATTGTCAGAATGCCCTGTTTTTCCATGGCATGGAGGGCGTTGATCTGAAGATTTCTGACTACCTGCTCAAGCAGCATTTCATCACCGGTTATGATTATTTCTTCACCCGTATATCTTCTGACTACGGTACAAAGTTTAAGTATGCCGCTGACCTCAAGCAGTTCCGTAACTCTGTCAAGAAATCGGTGGAGACGGATCTCCTTCATCTCAGGCGTCTGAGGCTTGCCAATGGCCAGAAGATTATTCGCATGGAGGTTCAGGCGCTGGGTCTGTGAACTGAAGACCTCGGCACACTTTGTTGTAAGCTCGTCATTGTCTTCTCTCATGAGAAGCATCTCTGAATATCCGAGCAAACTGCTCAGAATGTTCTTGATCTCATGGCCGATGCTCCCGGCGATGACCGATACGGTCGCCATTTTCTCGGACTGCACCAACTGTATCTGAATGGCCTTACGCTCCGAGATGTCCCGGACAAAACCGGTTACCAGCATGTCACTGCCGGACCCTGAAACAGAGAGCGTAACCTCCATCGGAAAACCGGTTCCGTCCCTGCGCAATCCTTGTACCTCAAAAGGGTCCCCGCATCCCCTGTTTCTGCACAGCATGCACGATTCCTGCGCTGCCCGATATGAGGCCTGATCTTCTTCCTGAATAAGCTCCAGAACCGATCTTCCCAAAATGCTCTCACCCGGTCTGCCGAACAGCCGCTCTGCAGCATCGTTGAACAGGACAATGCCGCCGTCTTTGTCCACAGAGATAATCCCGTCGTGGGCAGAGCTGACCAGGCTGCGGTATTTGGCATGAGACCTCGCAATCTCCCGGTGCTGCAGATCGATACGCTTCGATGCCCGCCAAACGATACTGAAAAGGGTTATATACAGGAGACTGAAGCCGCCGAAGATCGATCTCCAAACGAGGCGTTTTCTCTGGTCAACGGCGAGTGACAGGTTCCTTACGTTCTGATAGATCTCGAAAACCGCGGCAACTCCTTTTTCATCCTGTAAAGACACGGGAACATAGAGTTCAAGAAGTCTGCCATGATTCTTCTCCGAAGCATGCTCCAGCTTTGATAACGAGCTTATCTCAGATACTATCCTGCCGGAAATAGCCTCCTGAAGGGGCCTGTTGTCAGGGAATTTAAGTCCAACAACGTCCCTGCTGTCGGCCCACAATACTGTCCCGTCAGTCCCCCAGATCTTGATCCGTTCAACATTCCTGCCCAATGTCAGATGCTCCACACGTCTGGAAAAAGGGTCATAGGCATCCCCGACCTTTGCTGAACGAAAGTCTTCCGGCATGAATTCATGGCGGGCCTCTTCCATGACAAGTGCCGCAGTTGTCTGTTTCGATTCCTCAACCATAAAATGCTCGAGGCTGTTCGTGATGATAAGACCGAGTGACACGCCAAATACGCAAAAGGCCATTATGCAGATAAGGGAAAATTTCTGAAGCAGCGTCATCCGAAATACACCGTCAGACAAACCTTGTCAGAGGGGGCCATGAGGAATATGGTTCCCTGAACCCGATGAAGAAGAGCGTTCCTGAATCCTGCACGCCAAATACATAAGGCCGTCTTCACTGTTGTACACCCGTATCAATAATCAGATTTTCTTGAAAAAGGTGTCATAGGGATACTTTCTTACATAAATAAGAAACTCGTCCATGACATGGGTAAGATACTTTTTCGATGGAATAAGCAGGGAGAGATCTCGCTGGATGCTCCCCTCCTTGAATGTAAGAAGCTTCAAGCGCCCATCTGCAGCCTCCCTCAGGACAGCCCATTTTGAGACAATCGAGACGCCGATGCCGGCTTCAACCGCTTCTTTGATCGAGGCCGTACTGCCTAATACCAAAGCAATATGCATATCATGAATACTGATGCCATGCGCTGAAAAATACTCTTCGATCTGCTGTCGGGTTCCAGATCCTTCTTCCCTGAGGATGAAGGGTTCCTTTAAAATATCCAGGATCGAGACATTTTTTTTCTTTGCCCAGGGATGTTCCCGGGAAACAATAAGCACCAGCTCATCTGACATTATTGTTTCTCTCTTCATTTTTCCACCCATGCATTCTCCCGCCACCAGACCAAAATCAATAAAGCCTGACTTCAGAAGCTCCTCAATTCTTTTCGTGTTGCCGACCATCATGCTGATCTTCACTTTAGGATGTGCTTTCTTGAAAGCGATGATAACCCGGGGGAGGACATGGTTGCCGAGGGATGTGCTGGCGCCGATCGTAAATCCCCCCTTGATAGCGCCCGATATCTTCCGCATATCTTTTTCAATGTCGTTATAGTGTTCCAGAATATGTTTTGCCTGATGATAAAGAAGTTCCCCGGCTGCGGTTAAATTAATTTCTCCGCCCGATCTGTCAAACAGCTTTGTTTCAAAAAATTCTTCAAGCGCCTGTATTTGGAGGCTTACCGCGGGCTGGCTGAGATGAGCAATCTTGGAGGTCTTCGAGAAACTTCGTGTCTCGGCCACAGCACAAAAAAGTTTGAGCTTGATGTCCATGGCAATAGAATAGCATGAGCTATTAAATTTGACTATAGAGCAATAAGTTCCGTGCTTTATATCCCGCCATGCAAGTAAACTACTTTATTGAGTGCAGCACAAGTCTGCAAAGGAGTTTTATTAATGGATGCGAGAAGAATTAAGAAGGTATTGATCGCGAACAGGGGAGTTCCGGCAGTGCGTATCATGCATACCTGCAGGGACAGGAAGATCGGCACGACCGCTGTGTATAGTACACCTGACCGGCTGGCACATCATGTGTTCATGGCCGATACCGCAGTCCATATTGGCGAGGCCCCTCCTGCGGAGTCCTACCTTAATATGGACCGGATCATTGATGCTGCTCTGAAGAGCAGTTCAGACGCTGTGCACTCAGGCTGGGGATTCCTTGCCGAAAACCATATCTTTGCCCAAAAGGTGGTTGATGCAGGCCTTATCTGGATAGGTCCTTCTCCGGAAGTCATAAAGATGATGGGAGACAAGATAGAGGCCAAGGAGATCGCCCGCAAAGCTCATGTGCCCACAATCCCGGGCCTCAGCAATGTGACAGACGTTGACCAGATCAGAACATGGATGAGGGATGAAAAGGTGAGTTTCCCGATCATGATCAAGGCGTCAGCCGGAGGCGGCGGAAAAGGCATGCTGAAAGTGGAGAGTGACGACCAGCTCAGTCAGGCGCTGAGTCAGGTCAGGTCAGAGTCAAAGAAAGCTTTCGGCGACGAGACGGTACTTGTCGAAAAATATATAGAGCGCGGAAGGCATATTGAGGTGCAGATCGTTGCTGATTCTCAGGGCAATGTTGTCCATCTTTATGAAAGGGAATGTACGCTGCAGAGACGCAACCAGAAGATCATTGAGGAGGCCCCGTCACCGTCCCTTGATGATGGATTAAGGCAGGAGATCTGCTATACTGCGACCCGTCTTATGCGCGAGATCGGATACACCACAGCCGGGACAGTTGAGTTCATCTTCGACGCACCAACAAAGAAGTTTTACTTCCTTGAGGTCAATACCCGGCTTCAGGTCGAGCACGGCATTACCGAACTTATTACCGGACTCGATATTGTAGGCATCATGCTTGACGTTGCAATGGGCAAGCCGCTGCCGTTTAAACAGTCCGATATCCATCCTAACCGGTGGGCGCTTGAGGTGAGGCTGAATGCTGAAGACCCGAAGAACTTCAGTCCATCCTTCGGCAAGATCACCCGTCTGCAGGTGCCGATGGGCCCGGGTGTGAGGGTTGCTGCAGGTGTATACGAAGGCGCTGATATACCGCCTTATTATGACTCGCTCTTCATGCTGCTTATGACTGCAGGGGCTGACCGGGAAGATGCTATACGTGCTATGGACCGCTCACTTTCGAGAAACCTCAGAATCGAAGGAGTGAAGACCCTTGCGCCTTTGCTGTTGAGCATTATCAGACATCCTTCCTTTATCTCGGGCGAATTTTCGACCCGCTTTATCGAAGAGCATATGGACGAACTGATATCCATGTTCAGGGACCAAAGCGGGGAAGATGAGGCCCTGAAGGTTGCCAGGTATGTCGCGGAGATATCCGCCCTCGGCTCTCAGGCCTGGATGTGAGGGTAAAGACAATGGAAAACAGGAAAAAGGAAATGGGAAATACGATCTTTGCAAGGCCGGGGATGATGCCAAGAGAGATTGTTGCTGCAGTGCGTTCTCTTGAAGGCGTATGTTTTACGAATGTCGGCATGCGGGATGCCGGACAGTCTGATTTCAAGAACCGCCATCGGATTCACGACCTCAAGACCCTTGCACCGTATTACAATAATATGGGTCTTTTCAGCGCTGAATGTCACGGCGGCGCCCGCTGGCACGTCGGCATAATGAACAGACGGGAGAGCCCTGTTGAAGAGATAGCGATCCTCAGGGAGCTGATGCCCAATGTGCTGCTCCAGACACTTATTCGGGAAACAAATCTCTTTGGATACCGCCCGTATCCGAAGAATATCATCGAATATGTCGTGGCAAATGTAGATATTGACGTCTGGAGGTGCTTTTCATTCCTGAACGATGTGCGGAATATGCGCTCGGTCGCAGAAGTCGTAATGAAGAGAGGACGACTTTTCGAGCCGACAATATCCTTCACCTCTGCGGACTGGACAACGAACGACTACTATCTTTCCGTTGTCAGAGCCATTGTGGACCTCTGCTCAGGCACCGACGAAATTGTTCTCTGTATTAAGGATATGGCCGGTGTGGGTGACATCAGGCGGATAGGCAGCCTTGTTGATGCCATCAAGCAGAAATATCCTGACCTTGTGCTGCAGTATCATCGTCACATTACGGACGGACTCGCAATGCCCGCACTCCTTGCTGCAGCCAAGGCAGGCGCAAGAATATTCGACGTGCAGGAAGACTCCCTTGTCCGCTTTTACGGACATTCGCCAATCCTCAGCGTGCAGGCCTATTTTGAAGAATCCGGCATTCCGGTTCATCTCAACAGGGACGAAGCGGAAGGGGCAGTTCAGAAGGTGCGCGAATGGATCGGACATTATGATTGGGCTGAGTCACCTTTCAAGGGATTTGATCACACGGTCACTCGCCACAGGATGCCTGGCGGAGCCTTCCCAAGCTCATTTGAGCAGGCGGAAAAGGGCGAGTTCCTGCATCTCATGCCGTCTATACTGAAGGCTATGTCGATATATAACAGGATTGTGAAATATTTTGACGTTACGCCCGGTTCGCAGATAACCTGGGTCACCTGCAGCGGTATTGTAAATCGCTATGCCAAAGAGAGAGGCGACGCCGGCGTAAGGCATATCATAGACCTGCTTGAACGTTTTGTGGTCGAAAAGGCTCAGGATCTTGGGGCCATGAACGAAGCTGAGCAGCAGGAACTGCTCATGCTTTTCAGAAATGCTCCCGGTGACTTTAAGAACATGCTCCTCGGCAATTACGGCAGGCTGCCGATGGGGTGGCCCGATGCATGGGTATACCGAAGCACGTTTGGCGACGAGTGGGAAAAGAAGATGTCGGAACGCAAAGAACTGTCTCCTCTTGATTCGCTTGATAATGAGGATATTGAGACTCCGAGGAAAGAGCTTGCGGAACATATAGGCAGGATTCCTACGCAGGAGGAGTTCATCCTTTATCTCATGCATCCAAAGGATGCGCTCGGCATGATCGAGTTCAGGGATAAGTTCGGCGAAGCGCCGCTTGTTCTGCCAACGGATGTCTGGAGGAACGGACTGAGAAAGGCAGGCGACCGCGTTGATTTCGAGCTGAGGGGCAAGCCTTATACTATTGAACTGGTGTCGGTCGGGGCCGAGTACGAAGGCGTAGTTCATGTTGTGATGCGCGTTAACAACAAGACGAGAGTCTATTCCGTTGATACTCCCCGTGCGAAGAAGGTCGAGATACGTATGGCAAAAGGACCTGCTGACATTGGCGCGCTGATCAATGGCAATATATGGAGGATTGGCAATCCTGAGCGCGGTATGATCAAGGCTGGAGATATCGTGCATAAGGGCGAAGAGATAGCGAACCTTGAGGCAATGAAGATGGTAAATGCGATCATATCGCCGTTTGAAGGGCAGATATCTGAGGTCTGTGTGAAATTGAATGACACAGTGCAGGAGGGACAGCTTCTTTTTGTTATCGAAAAGACGGATGTGTGATAAGCAATGAAAGATATTATTAAGCTTTTGAACAATAACAGGGAATGGGCAAGCCGGGTAAAGGCTGAGAATCCGAACTTTTTCAGAAAGCTTGAAAAGCAGCAAAGTCCAAAATACTTATGGATCGGCTGCTCTGACAGCAGGGTTCCTGCAAACCAGATAACCGGATTGCTCCCCGGTGAGGTATTTGTGCATCGCAATATCTCGAACCAGGTGGTCAATACGGACATGAATCTGATGTGCGTCCTGCAGTATGCGATCGAAATACTGCGCGTAAAGCATATCATCGTCTGTGGTCATTACGGATGCGGCGGCATAGAGGCCATTATGAAAAATAAGGTCAGCGGTCTCCTGGAGCATTGGCTTGACAACGTTAAGACGCAGATGTCGAAACACAGGGCCATAACCGACGACCGGATGTGCGAGCTGAATGTGACTGCGCAGGTCAGGAATTTGTCAAATAACACGATCGTTCAGAAGGCCTGGAAGCAGGGAAGAGAACTTCATATCCACGGCTGGATCTATTCGATCTCTAATGGTCTTATAAAGGATCTGAAAGTTTCACAAAATGAACTGAAGGATAACCCTGTCAGGCGGTCACGCTGAAGAAAACCTTTCCGGCTGCTTAATTTTGTATTGACAGCAGCTGGGGTGAACAAATAGAATAAAAACAGTAAAGGGGAGTAGCTGAATCGGCGGCTGTCGTCAGCACGGTCTGAACAGACCCGGCACCATCGGTTAGATAACACTAACAAGCAAGACCTTTATCGCACGAATTTCGTGGCGGTAAAGGTCTTTTTTATTTTGGGGTAATCCCCGGGAGGTAAGCGATGAATGGATTGAAGACAATGGTTCTTATGGTAACCCTGACCCTGATGCTGGTGTTTGTGGGAGGTTTGCTTGGCGGTAAAACAGGCATGACCTTTGCCCTGGTCATGGCCTTTGGAATGAACTTTGTATCCTACTGGTTCAGTGATAAGATTGTGCTGAAGATGTATGGGGCGCAGGAAGTTTCTGAAAGGGACGCGCCTGAACTTTACGGCACGGTCAGGAGGCTTGCGCAGAGGGCAGAACTTCCGATGCCGAAGGTATTTATCATGGACCAGGATCAGCCGAATGCCTTTGCAACGGGACGTAATCCCGAGCACGGTGCTGTTGCGGTCACGGCCGGTATCATGAGGATGCTGTCGCAGGCAGAGATCGAGGGCGTTATTGCCCATGAACTGGCGCATATCAAACACAGGGATATTCTTGTGAGCACGGTAGCTGCTGCGATCGCCGGAGCCATCAGCTATCTGGCCCAGATGGCCCAATGGTCTGCGTTATTTGGCGGCAGAAGCAATGATGAAGGCGAGGGAAGCAGTCCTATAGCGGCGCTGGTCATGATGATCGTCGGCCCGATCGCAGCGATGATGGTTCAGATGGCGATATCGCGGTCGCGTGAATACGGCGCAGACGCAGGCGGAGCCGCAATTTCCGGCAATCCCCTGCATCTTGCCGGGGCACTGAGAAAGCTCCAGATGGCCTCGCAGCAGATACCGATGCAGGCAAGCCCTGCAACAGCTCACCTTTTCATTGTGAGTCCTCTTTCGGGCGGCGGCCTGCTGAAGCTCTTCAGCACCCATCCGCCGATGGAGGAAAGAATTGCCCGTCTGGAAGCGATGAGGTCAGGAGCATAACTAAATAGATCATGTCATCAAAATCAACAAGGGAGGCAATATCAATGAAACCGAGCGAGAGAGAAGCAGAGTATATTTCAAGAATGGAATTCGAGAAAAGAAAAAAAATCGAGGAGGAAAAACACAAGAAGCTTAAGGGGGAGGAAAAGGAACAACTAAAAAAGCTGCATAATATGCGATGTCCCAAGTGCGGCATGGAACTGATAGAGATAGATTACAAGGAAATAAAGGTGGACAAGTGTTCTGAGTGTGCAGGAATTTGGCTTGACGCAGGCGAGTTGGAAGCTGTTTCAAAACTTGAAAAGTCAGGTCTTGATAAATTATTCAGTGTATTCGCGAAGTGATGTGACGTGCCTCAAACGATCAGGAAAGAAAAAATGAAAATGCTCATGCCTCATTCATATTTTCTTCATATGCACCAGGCATGATACCTATAGTCGTAGTATATTCCATAGTGCGAGGTAACGAATGAAAAGGGTGTTTTCAGTTTTGCTGGCAGCAGGGATCGTTTTATCGCTTCTTGGCTGCTCTGCCGAGAAATACGGAGCTGGCGTGGATACGAAGATAGCTGCGGTCAAGGTCAAGGACATCTTTCTTGACAGCAATCCTGTGGGCAAAAAGGTGACGATTGCCGGCAAGATATCGTCCCAGTGCGGCTCGAATGGCTGCTGGTTTGTGCTGCAGGATGATACCGGGCAGGTCTTTATAAATCTTGCGCAAAACAATATGACGCTCCCGCCCCGAATGAACAAGACCGTCAAAGTCACCGGTATTGTGTACCCTGTTCAGGGAGAACTGCAGGTCATTGCCGAGGGAGTTGAGGTCAGATAGTGGTTTTTCTGCGACTCGCTTTTCAGAACCTGAATCGTTATAAGACGAGGAGCCTCCTGGCACTTTTTGGGATTGCAACTTCGGTGGCGGTGCTCTTTTCGATCCTCTCTTTTAACAAGGGGTTTGAGAAGGGGCTGGCAAAAGAATTGGAACGTACCGGCATTCATTTCATGGTTGTTCCGTCCGGCTGTCCGCATGAAGTTGCATCGCTTGTGCTTCACGGCTCAATCATTCCGAAGTTCCTTGACCTCGCAGTCATGGACAAGATCAAGGCCTTTGAGGGAATCGAATTTGCCTCACCGATTCTGGTTGCCCAGTTGCCGAACCCTGAGCAGAAAAGGGTTGATCTGGTTTATGGCATTGAGATGGCAAAAATTATGCAGATAAAACCTCACTGGAACATAGAAGGCGCTGTTCCGAAGGATGACCATGAAATTATCCTCGGCGCAGAGATGGCAGGCCATCAGGGGCTCAAGGTGGGTGACGTCATTAACTACCCCAACGTGAGCGCCTCCTTCCGTGTATCAGGCATTCTGAAAAAGACCGGTACCCAGGATGATGCCTTTATCTATATGCCGATAGAGGCTGCGCAGACAATATTTAAAAAGCCCTCGGGCGCGACAGCAGTAGGGGTAAAGGTGACGGATCCGGCGTTGTTGACAAAAATTACCGATGGACTTGCGGAGCAGGTTCCGGGCATACAGATCGTGACCATGAACCAGGTAATGAGCAGTATTTCCACGCTTGCTGCCTCTGCGAAAGTCCTGGGCCTGTCGATTGCGATCATTGCGATCATCGTGAGCGCTGTCGGCGTTATGAATGCGATGCTGATGGCAGTATTTGAGCGGACGCAGGAGATCGGCATGATGCGTGCCATAGGAGCTGCCCGATCGGACATCTTCAGAATCATCCTGATCGAGGGCATGCTTCTGACCGCGACCGGCGGCCTTGCCGGCATTCTTGTCTCTGTTGCAGGCAGTGATCTTATCGGGCTCTTTGTACGCAGAATCATGCCTTATGCACCTGCCGGCAGTATGGGCCATTTTGATCCGGGTATAGCAGGGGCAAGCCTTATCTTTGCCGTGATTGTCGGCATCTGCTCAGGCTTGTATCCTGCATGGAAGGCATCCAGAATACAACCGATAGAGGCGATCAGGGGATGATAGAACTCAGGGGAGTGGAGAAGGTTTATCGCAGAGGTGCTGAGGAGCTTCATGCGCTCAGAGGTATAAATCTGGATATAGGCAAGGGGGAGTTTCTCTCGATTGTCGGACCGTCGGGCTCGGGTAAGTCATCGCTCCTGCATATCCTTGGCTGCCTCGATTTGCCGACAAAGGGCACCATGAAGTTCGATGACCTGAACGTTGAGCATATGTCTGAAACAGGCCTTGATGAGATCCGCAGAAGAAAGATCGGATTTGTGTTTCAGCAATTTTATCTTATGCCGGGGCTCTCTGTTTTTGATAATGTGGCGCTTCCAAAGGTATTCAGCAAGGAGAGGATAGATACGGAAAAGATCGCTGCTCTGCTCGAGACCGTGGGTCTCCAGAACAGAATGAGGCATTTCCCGAACCAGCTGAGCGGTGGTGAGATGCAGCGCGTTGCCATAGCGCGTGCGCTGGCTAATGGTCCGGAGATCGTCCTTGCTGACGAGCCGACCGGCAATCTCGACACAGAAAACAGCGAAAGGATATTTGAGCTGCTGAGATCACTTAATCTCAGAGGATATACTATTGTGATGGTGACCCATAACAATGATCTTGCCTCCCGAGCCGACAGAACGATCCTGCTCAAAGACGGACTGCAGATTGTCGCGCGACCCGTTGAAAAGCAGGGAGCGGGAGAGAATTTATGAGATAATCAAAAGGAGATATCGGACATGAAAAAAGTATTGCTTGCAGTTTCAGCACTTATTGTTTTGGGCAGCGCAGCATTTGCAGAGGAAGTCAAATACACGACGCATATCAAACAGCTTTTTGAGCAGAAATGCGAGGCATGCCATGGCAGCGATGCGCCCGAATATGGGGATTTCAAGAAAGATAAGGAGAAGTTCATCGCCTTGTTCAGGGGGCCGAAGATGGCAGGGTATGCGAATCTTGTCCATTTTACGGGATGGCCTGACACCGGAGCGTTGATGCGCAGGCTTGATGACGGGGCGAACACGAAGGACCGTAAGCCAGGTAATATGTACCGGTATTTGGGCTCAGATGATGCCGAGCGGAATAGAAACCTGAAGCTGTTCAAGGACTGGGTCGGAAACTGGACCTTGAAGCGTTTTCCGGAACTGACAAAGGAAGACCTGAATGGAATAACGGTTAAATATTAACCATCATACAATAAAGAAGGAAACAAAATAAGTCAGGCGAGATATCTTAAACTGGCAGCAGTCAGCTGCCTTACATCAATGTCGTCGGCCTCCAACTGTTATAGATAAGGAGAGATAAACAATGCGCTGGCATCAAAAAACAGTTGAAGATGTTTTTGAAGAACTGAACTCGTCTTTAAAGGGTATATCCTCAGAAGAGGCCGAAAAGCGCCTGCTCGAATACGGTCAGAATGAACTGACAGAGAAAGCAAAGAAGACCCCGCTCCTGATGTTCCTTGACCAGTTCAAGGACTTCATGATTCTCATCCTTATTGCTGCTGCAGTCATATCAGGGATTGTCGGAGACCCTGAAGATACGATTGCGATAATAGTAATTGTGCTGCTGAATGCGGTGATCGGCTTTGTGCAGGAATACCGGGCTGAAAAAGCCCTGGCTGCCCTTAAGAAAATGGCTGCGCATACTGCCCTTGTATTGAGAAGCGGTGAGCATACGACTATCCCTGCATCAGAGCTTGTGCCGGGTGATATCGTATTGCTCGAAGCCGGAAAGGTTGTGCCGGCTGATATGAGGCTTGCCGAGACGGTCCAGTTGAAAGTGGAAGAGGCCGCTCTCACCGGTGAATCCGTGCCTGTGGAGAAAAATACCAAAGCACTGCACGACGAACACCTGCCGATGGGCGATAGAAAGAACATGGCTTACAAAGGCACTGCAGTATCGTATGGCAGAGGCACAGGCATTGTCACTGCCACCGGTATGAATACTGAACTTGGGAAAATTGCCACCATGCTTCAGGAAGAGGAAGAGGTCAAAACCCCTCTCCAGAAAAGGCTTCTGACGTTCGGAAAGAATCTTGCCTTTGCAGTGCTCGCTATCTGCGCAGTAGTTTTTGGTATTGGGGTTTTCAGGGGCGAACCTCCGTTGTTGATGCTTCTGACCGCCATATCTCTCGCAGTTGCGGCAATTCCGGAGGCGCTCCCGGCGGTTATAACCATATCACTTGCGCTTGGTGCAAAAAAGCTTATAAAGCAGAACGCCCTCATAAGAAAGCTCCCTGCAGTAGAGACCCTCGGTTCTGTCACCTACATCTGCTCTGACAAGACCGGAACCCTCACGCTGAACAAGATGACCGTGGAGGAGATATATGTGGACGGGCAGTTGCAGGGGGGTAGTGATCTGGGTTCAGTGGTCAGTGAAAAAACTGCTGATTTCCGATCCCCAGCAACCAATCCCCAATCCCGGCTGTTCCTGGCTCTGGCCTTAAGCAATGACGCAGGGATGGACGTGTCTGGCAATGCGGTCGGCGACCCAACGGAAATTGCACTGTATGTTTTAGCGAAAAGCAAAGGCTTTGACAAAAAAAACCTGGAGCAGGCCTTCCCGAGAGTGGCAGAGCTTCCCTTTGATTCTGACAGAAAGTGCATGACAACGATACATCTGCAATCAGTTGTCAGCGATCAGCAGTCAGCAGGAAAATATAAACACATTTCATTCACCAAAGGTGCTATCGATGTGCTGATTGACAAGTCCTCGATGATGCTTACCTCAGCCGGAATGATTCCGATCAATCGGGAAGAGCTGCATAGGATAAACGACAGGATGGCTGCTGACGGATTACGGGTGCTCGGTGTTGCTATGAGGACCTGGGAGTCGCTGCCGAATGATATGTCGCCGGAGCACGTTGAAGCCGGCCTTACGGTGTTGGGTCTTGTCGGCATGATGGACCCCCCGCGGGATGAAGCCAAGGAAGCGGTACGCTTATGCAAGAGTGCTGGAATCAAGCCGGTGATGATAACCGGGGACCATCCGTTGACTGCGACGACCATTGCCAGGAGGCTCGGGATACTCGAACAGGACTCTCGTGCCGTGATCACAGGCAGAGAACTTGATCAGTTGTCAATGGAGGAGTTTGAGGAGCGGGTCGAGCATATACGCGTATATGCAAGGGTAGCGCCTGAGCAGAAGCTGAAGATCGTGAAGGCACTTCAGGACAAAGGCCAGTTCGTTGCCATGACCGGCGATGGCGTAAATGACGCTCCGGCGCTCAAGAGGGCTGATATCGGCGTTGCCATGGGCATAACCGGAACGGATGTGTCAAAAGAAGCAGCCCATATGATCCTTCTGGACGATAACTTCGCCACCATAGTGAAGGCTGTGAAGGAGGGAAGGCGGATTTTCGATAATATCCGCAAGTTCATTAAATACACTATGACGAGCAACTCGGGCGAGATCTGGACCATATTCCTTGCGCCTTTTTTTGGGCTCCCCATTCCCCTGCTGCCTATACATATCCTCTGGATCAATCTCGTGACCGACGGGCTGCCTGGCCTTGCACTTGCCGCAGAACCGGCAGAAAAAGGCGCCATGGAAAGACCTCCACGCCACCCTAAAGAGAGCATCTTTGCCAATGGCCTTGGAATTCACATTATATGGGTTGGACTTCTGATGGGCGCTGTGTCCCTGTTTACTCAGGCATGGTCGCTTAAGACTGGCCATGCACACTGGCAGACGATGGTCTTTACTGTTTTGTGTCTGAGCCAGATGGGGCATGTGCTTGCTATAAGGTCTGACGCTGAATCTCTCTTTAAACAGGGATTGTTTTCAAATATACCTCTTCTGGGCGCATTTGCTTTGACCTTTGCATTGCAGATGGCGACTGTTTATGTGCCATTTTTTAACCCCATATTCAAAACAGAGCCGTTGACGCTCGGCGAATTAATGTTCACCCTTGTTCTGTCATCTGTCGTCTTTGTTGCGGTCGAGATCGAGAAGCTTCTGCGAAGGCGGGGGATTATTTAGCCTCGCGCTTATCTGGTCCTGTTCCATATCTATGATATGATGAAACAGTATTGCTGCCGTGTCATTCATGAGATAAAAGGAGAATATGCAGATGAGCACAAAGCGTGACCTTAAAGAGATTGTCGCTACACGGATAGAGTTCTTTAAAAGAAAGCCCGAGGCTGCGATCTACAAGCCGAAGGTTTCTTCCAGGCATATCAGGAATCTGTACACCGAGACGGAGGTTAGGGAGCACCTTGTAAAGTCAGACTACGCAGAGGCAGCAGGGGGAGAGAATCAGGCGCCTAATCCTATCGAACTTCTGCTCTCTGCCTTCGGAGCCTGTGTCGAGGCTGCCTTCTATGAGTTCGCATTGCATGAGGGTCTGACCATAACGTCGCTTGCCGTGGACGTGGAAGGCACACTCGACCTGCGCGGCCTCTTCATGATCGACGACGTAAGCGCAGGATTTAAGGACGTAAAGTTCAATTTCCGCATCGAAAGCCCTGATGATGAAACACGCGTACGTGCGCTTGCAGAAAAGGTGATCGCCCATTGCCCGGTCGTGGACAGCCTGAAAAAGCCGACCCCTGTATCAGGGGAGATTGTGATAAACGGGCAGATTTGATGCGTGAGGATTTCCGCTATATGCCGGAGCATATTCTTTTTCAATGGCATATAACAGACCGCTGTAATCTGCGCTGCAGCCACTGCTACCAGGAAGAAATCTCCCCCCCCGAGCCCAGTTGGAAAGATCTCATGGCGGTCTTGGAGCAGTTCAGGTTATTTATCCGCAACTCCCGCCGTCAGAGCGGGAAGGGCCGCTTTCGGGCGCACGTAACGGTGACGGGGGGTGAACCCTTTATGCGGGAGGACTTCATGGCTTTATTGGAGAAGCTGGCAGCAGAGAGCCGGCTTTTTTCATTCGCCGTGCTGACCAATGGGACTATGCTCACCCCGGCAGTGGTCAGTGCATTGAGGCTTCTTAAACCCGGCTTTGTTCAAGTGAGCATTGATGGTGATCGGGAGACCCATGATCGCATCCGGGGCCAAGGGAGCTACGAGCGGGCTGTTGAAGGGCTCCGCCTGCTGGCGGACGAGCGGATCTCGACACATATTTCTTTCACAGCGCATAATAGCAATTTCCGCGATTTTCCCTGTGTGGCTCGGCTGGGACATCGTCTTGGCGTAACACGGGTATGGGCGGATCGCCTTGTGCCCTGCGGCAGGGGCAGCGCCGGTGCTGACAGCCTTCTCACGCCGGACGAAACCCGGGAGTTCTTCAGATTGATGCACGCGGAATCCCGACGCGGATGGCTGACACAGCGGCCTGTCACACTCCAGCGTTCTCTTCAGTTCATGGTTACCAACGAACGTCCCTACCGCTGTTCTGCCGGAGACAGATTGATTACGGTGTTACCCAACGGTGATGTTTGCCCCTGCCGCAGGATGCCGGTTCCTGTGGGGAACATCTTCAGGAGCAATCTTGTCGGGCGTAAAGATCATCGTTGCCTTTATGCGCGGCCGGTTCAATGTTGGTTACTTGCTCCTCCTCAGCCTTGTCTTTGCCGTCTGGGCTCTGGCGACGTGGCGCATGCAGAGGACAGGAGCGGGCGACGAGATCATTCTCCAGATGACTCAGCGATTTCGCTCGCTTAAGCTTCGGGCGGCCAGTTTACGGCCCGGGGGGATGACCAACGATGCAGCATTTCTTGCCGCGGTCTTTGGGCTCACTGCGCTTTCGGGAGATTACTTCCCCTTTGTGAAGGAACTCTTTCCGAAGGCATCATCAACTTATGGCAACTCGTATACTGGCGGATGCGGATCAAGTGGTTGTGGGTCCAGCGGTTGCGGCGGCGGGGGCTGCGGTGGCGGTTGTGGTGGCTGCGGTGGATGAGACAACGGACCAAGTTCAAGGATGTGAAGTTCAACTTCCGCATCGAAAGCCCCGATGAGGAGGCACGGGTGAGGGCGCTTGCAGAGAAGGTGATCGCCCATTGCCCTGTCGTGGACAGTCTGAAAAAGCCGCCCCCTGTGTCAGGGGAGATCGTGATAAACAGGTAGTTTCAGGGCCGCCTGCCGGCTCTGCCGCACCTTAGAATTGAACAGGTTGGATAATTCCTTATTTTTTGGCGAAATACTTCACGTTGCGTATGTTCTTGAAATCTGAGTCCTGAGTCCAAATGATGGCATTAAACTCCTGCGCTGTTGCGAGAATGATACTGTCTGCCATAGGAAGGTTGTGCTCCAGACTCAGTTTTGAAGCGGCTAAAGCCAATGGTGCTGTCAGGTCCACAACCGTTCCCTTTTGCATGGCAACAATACCCTGCAGCGCTTCATTCTCACCAGCCTCCCGAAGAATTACCTTGAAAACCTCATATATCGTTACCGTCGGAACCACGAGTGAAGCTGAATCACTCAATGGGGCAAGGAAATGCCTGGCATTAGGCTCCTCTGCGAAGTAGGCGAGCCACGCGGAAGAATCTACAATATTCATGCTCTGTCTTTCTCGCGTTTGAATTCCGTATTGATGCCCTTGAGAAAGCCCCGGAGTTCTTTGATTTCGCGTTCGGGTATGAGCTCAATACGGCCTGCATATTCCACGACCTGCATTTTTTGACCAGGATGAAGATTCAGAGACTCCCTTACTGTTTTCGGTATAACCACTTGATATTTCGGTGATACGGTTACTGACTGCATGACATAACCTCCATCGATATAATATGGTATTACCATATCACTATCGATATATTTTTTCAATGATATTGAGGCCAATAAGGGATGTTCTTTACAGGCGTCCGTTCGACAGTCTCAAGAAGCCAACGGAGAGATCGTAATCAGCAAGGTATAGGGCAGGCTGTCTCTTAAGGATTTCCAGCCTCTTTTCCGGTCGGCCTTGCCCCGCTTGCCTTTGAACAGCATTCTGGTACAATGGCATAAGGGAGATACATTCCGTATTGCCGTGACTGCTAATCATGTTAAGGGAGGCTTATCATGGAAATTACCAGAAGGGATCTGCTGAAGCTTGCTTCAATGGCTGCAGTTGCCGCAACTGTCAGTCCGCGCATCTCATTTGCAGGGGATAAGGGCCAGGACATAGGGCCTGAAGACAGGGTATTTATCGCGAACGAGGACTCGAATACGGTTACCGTTATAGACCCGCGGACAAACATGGTTGAGACGACCATAAACCTCACGAGTTTCGATGAAGACCCGAGACCTCCGTTCCGGTTCGTGACAGGAGGGGTGACGCCGACGCATGCAGGTATGATCCATAAGCCGCTTTACCATGGATGCATCGATGCGCATGGCGTTGTGCCGTCCCCGGACGGGACCATGCTTGCAACGTCGGGGAGGGGCAGCAGCAATGTGTACCTCATAGACACGCAGACGAAAAAAGTCATAGGCAACAATGGAAATGCCTTTGTGGGGCCGAACACTAATCCCGAAAGGCTGACCAGTGGCATCATTGTTGGCCGCGAGCCGCATGAGCCGACCTTCACAAGGAACGGCAAAGAACTCTGGGTTGCTGTTCGCGGCGAAGACAGGATCGCGATCCTTGACGTTGCAAATGCCGTAAGGCAGTCGGGCGGAACAGATGCAAAGGCTGTGAGGGAATATCTTCCGACGATTAATGGGCCGAGCCAGGTCTGGTTTTCAAAGGACGGGAAGCTCGCATTTGTGATCAGCCAGAAAGTTTCAAAGATGGATATCTTCATGGTCAATCCTGATAACAATGGTTTTTCACATCCGTCGAGGCTGAAGACTGTGGACATAAGCGCCCAGGATAAGCCCGGGTTTACACCCTTCGAAAAGACATCGCCTGACGGGGCAGAGATATGGCTCTCGCACAAACTTGCAGACTCTGTTTCCGCAATACGTACAGCAGATCCGTTCAATGTCCTCGGCACCATACATATGGGGAACCTCGCAAGGCCTAACCATCTTGAGTTTGTAGAGAACGCCAAAGGAAAGGCTGTCTATGTGAGCCTCGCACGTGTTGATGACTCAGGACCGGGCAACGTTGCCTCAAGCCAGATCGCAATCATTGACCGTTCCGTTGCTCCGCAGGAAAGGAAGGTTGTCAAAACGTTCTTCACACGCGGACGCGAAGCTCATGGACTCTGGACCAACCCTGCAGGGAATATCCTGTACGTTTCTCATGAGCAGGACGAGCTGCCCGGCACGCCGAATGCAGGCCAGACAGTCTGCACAGCCTTTGATGTTTCAGATCCCCTTAATCCGGTATTCATCGCGCGGATACCTCTCGGTTCGCTCATGCTTCCATCAGGGGAATTAAGGAATAAAAAGAGCATAAACCTCGTTTATGTCAGGCCCGGTTTTCGCGGCCAGACAGCATAGGGGATCAGGGAGGACTTATGAAGAGATTAGCAGGAGGCTGGCAACAGCTTGTTCTGCTCGCATTGGTGATAGGTGCAATAGTCGCAACTGCATATGCACAGCATAAGCATGGCAGCAGTGAATTCGGCTCAGGCATGCAGGCTGGCATGGCGGTCATGATGAAGGACATGGAGTCAGCGCCTATGACCGGAGACTCTGACAAGGATTTTCTGGCCATGATGATTCCGCATCATGAGGGCGCAGTAGAGATGGCGCGGCTTGTTCTCATCCATGGAAAAGACCCGCTTGTCCGCCGGCTCGCAGAAGAGATCATTGCAAGTCAGACCGTAGAGATCCAGACCATGAAGGAGCGCCTCACTATTCTCAGAAAGAAGCCTGATCCTGAGCCGGACGGTTTCCCTTCGCTGGGCGGCATGCGCGGATATGAGAAGAAAGAGAGATCGTTTCCCCGGTCAGGGAAGTGACGCTCACGTGCTGCAGAGAAGCTTGACGACCACTGCCGGTCTTTGGCCCCTGGACGTCTACTCCAGCATCTTCAGAAGAGTCATCGTGGGAATAAGATTTTCCCTTTCTTCCGATTTTACATATTCATAAAAATCGCACTGCCCGCAGGTTCTGTATTTTTGCGCGAATGTTCCGTGAACAATGCCACCGCAAAGAGTCCCGGCAACAGCCCAGCATCCCCGGCCGGCGCTCATGCCATCATGCACATTATTCAGTCGACGGTTGGTATTTGCAGGACACACCCCCAGTTCAAAAGCATTCTCTCCTCCAACCTCCCGTCCGCATTTCTTGAATTCCCAGCAGTTAAGCTTCTGCTCATTTGTCTCAATATCAGTCCTGTTCATATATAACACCTCTCTCTCTTTATGTATGCCGCCGAAGGACTATCGGTATTCCCCGTGGACGCTCCCACAATATGACTTCAGATCTCCCATAAAAAAATCCCAATCTCCTGAGAGAATGGGATTCGGATACTATATCCAATCACCGCTTTGGCAACCCTGCTGTCCTTTTCTGGACCAGTGGCTTTGCGTCCTATCCTCCCAGATAGTTTGCTATTATCGACGGTCTCTATGTGAAAGCAATTTTATTCTTATTCATTCATCGATGTCAATACGCATTTTTAAGTTTATCAATCAAGCTTGCGGATGATGAGATTTTGCAGGGCACCTTGACTGTCCGCCGACGAGGCTGGAGGCGTGTGCCTTCAGAGAAAGTCGTTGTCCATTGCGCGGTCGCGGACAGGCACAAAAGGCCGTTACCCGCGTCAGGGGAGGGCATGATAAACGAGGCAGGTGCAGATCACCCTGCTGCAAGCTCAAAACAAGCTATGCCAACCGGCCTGTTTCGCTGATGCAACATGAATCTTTCAGCTGCTCGATTAATTGCGGATGTATCTCTGTCTTATGCCAATAATTCCACCAGACATCATCACAAAATAACAAAAAAACATCTGCAAGCCCGGTAAGGAACGTCTTTTCATTAACTTACCGGGCAGGCTGCAGCGGGTTTGCTGCCGTTGATCGAGACCGTGCCTGCGACTTCAACTGCCCGGATAAGCGTATCGTACACAGGGCAGTGGGATTCCACGATTGCCACAAGCTTATTAAGTGTTTCAGTGTCTGCCGGGCTTTCGATAGTGGTTTCATAGCATATTTTCCTGAAACCGGGAGGTACTGCCGTATCCATGCCGAAGAGCCCTTTGAGATCCAGATACCCTTTTACATCAACCTTAACTTTGTCGAGCTTAATATCCATGACCGAGGCATATGCGGCATACATGACCTCCTGGCAGGTGCCGAGAGCGCCGAGGACCAGTTCGACAGGGTTCACGGCCTCGTTGCCGCCGCCGAGTTCGGCCGGCTCGTCAATTGCAAAGGGAGCGAAATCCCGTATCTTTACCTTGCAGAGAACATCCTTGACCAGCTCTGTCTCTGCCCTGAACACTACGTTTGAAGCCTTTGGGTTTTTTGTGATGGCCCCGATGGTGGCCTGAAGCGCTGCCTTAACTGTTTCCTGAGACATAACTACCTCCCTTTGCCATTATTTTTTTGCACGCTGAACTTAAGTAATTGCAATCCCTGTGCCAGGCGATAACACCGATGGACCGCATCTCGGATCAGGAGGAGAAGTCAGTTTCGGAAGGCCCTCGGAAATGGCCCTGTAGTCTGCATCGAAGATGTTTTAATCCATGAGATGTTGCGGAATATTGCCTTGGGAAGAATAAGACCTGGCACGCCGGAATTGCAAAATGCACGGTCATGGGCACGGAAAACTTGCATTTTGCAATCAATCACGTGTCACATTTAATTTCTTCAGCTTTCTCCAGAGCGTTGACTGATTTATGCCGAGGAGCTGGGCAGTCTTCTTCATTTCGCCGTTTGTGATGCTCAGGACTGTTGCTATATGGTCTTTCTCAAAGTGCTCCAGTGTCCAGTCTGATTCTTTCTCAAGAGAGGACGAAATCTGAGACGGCAGATCTCTTGGCACCAGTTCCTTTCCTTCCGCCATAATGACAGCCCTCTCAATGACATTTTCCAGTTCCCGTACATTGCCCGGCCAGGGATATTTCATGAGAACGAGAAGGGTATTTTCAGAAATGCTCCTGACATTTTTGCCGAGCTTCTTGTTGAACTTCTGGATGAAATACCGCACGAGAAGAGGTATGTCCTCGTTTCTGTCTCTGAGCGGAGGAAGATCGATCTTTATCACATTCAGACGGTAATAGAGGTCTTCCCTGAAACTGCCGTCTCTGATCTTTTCCTCAATGACCTGATTTGTCGCCGCAATAACCCGCACATCGACCCGTACGGAGGACGTTGATCCAATTTTGTAGAACGTTTCATCCTGGAGGAACCTCAGGAGCTTGAGTTGCAGACTGCTGCTCATGGAATTGATCTCATCCAGAAAGAGCGTTCCTCCATCAGCTGCCTCCAGGAATCCTGCCCTGTCCGTTTCAGCCCCGGTGAATGCGCCTTTTACATAGCCGAACAGTTCGGACTCAAGAAGCGTTTCAGGAAACGCAGCGCAGTTTATCGGAATAAAAGGCTTGTCCTGCCTGACGCTATTGTAGTGGATCGCCTGCGCAATGAGCTCCTTTCCGGTGCCGCTCTCACCATAAATGAAGATCCTGGTCGGCACATTAAGAATTTTTCTTACAAGACTCAACACCTCGTGCATTTTGGGGCTACTGGTTATGATGCCCTTGAAGTCCACATATCTGCTTTTGACAGCGGCTTCTCTTTTTATATGTTCGAAGATGAGGCCATTTTCGATCGCAAGCCCAATAGGCCGAGTAGCTGCCCGCAAGATGTCCAAGAGCTCTTCATCAGGAGCATAGGGCGCATGGGTAATCACACAGAGGACGCCGACTACCCTTCCTTTTGCCTTTATCGGGAGGCCTGCATAGAACTCCATGCCCTCTTTCTTAAGCACGCCCCTTGTGAATCTCGGGTCCAGCGATGCCTTCTCAAAAATGATAACCTCCCTGTCGCACTGCGCAATGGTGCCGCACATGCATTCGCCGACCTTGACCCTGTTCTCGCAAAGGTCATTGACGACGTCTTCGGAGAGGTTTCTGAAGGCCACCGGGATCATATCAAGGGTTTCGTCGTTTATCACATAGATGACGCCGGCATCAACGCCCATGAAGCTCAGGATCTTTTCAAGCACATCGTCGAGGATTGTCTTGAGATCAGGTGACTTGCCGACCGTGAGGGCAATTTCATAAAGGATGGAGAGTTTCTTGTTCTGTTTCTCAAGGATACGGTGCAGTTCACGGCTATCATTCATGATGCAATCTGCCGGCTGCGTCTGTTGTTGACTCCATACGATAAGTATATCTGTTTCGGTGAATCTGTGCATCAGGAAATCCTTATATTCTTTCAAAACGCAAGGACTTGAAAATGCAACTATGACCCATAATCCAAAGTTTTTTGTATAATACTGCGTCCTGACTGGTTGGGACCTCGGGAGGAAACGTGCATATAGGAGTGATCGGAAGCGGATATGTAGGTCTGGTGACCGGCGCGTGCTTTGCCGAATTTGGTGTTGCCGTAACCTGCATAGACAAGGACGAAAAGAAGATCAGGGCGCTGAAAAAAGGCGAGATCCCTTTTTATGAGCCGGGCCTGAGTGATCTTGTTAAGAAGAATATCCGCAACGGCAGGCTCAAGTTCTCTACGCGCATACAGGATGCTGTTGATCCCTGCCTGGTCATTTTCATAGCGGTCGGCACACCACCGCGGGGCGACGGGTCTGCGGACATGCGCTATGTGGAAGCCGTTGCCGAAGAGATAGCCCAAAGCATCAGGGGATACAAGGTCATCGTTACCAAGAGTACGGTCCCGGTCGGCACAGGCGCGCGTCTCAGGAAGATCATCTCAAAGAAGCTCAAGGAACAGGTGGACTTTGATATTGTCTCCAATCCCGAGTTTCTGAGAGAAGGCTCGGCAATCGAGGATTTTATGCGGCCTAACCGGGTTATTATCGGAGCATCGAGCCCGCAGGCCATTGCGATCATAAAAGACCTCTACGGCCCGCTCTACCTTATCGAGACTCCCTTTGTTATTACGAACGTAGAGACTGCAGAACTGATCAAATACGCGTCAAACTCATTCCTTGCCGTAAAAATATCCTTTATTAATGAGATGGCAGGTCTCTGTGACAGGGTTGGGGCTGATGTGCATATGGTCGCTAAAGGCATGGGGCTTGACCAGCGGATCGGCTCCAAATTTCTCCATCCTGGACCGGGCTACGGAGGGTCCTGTTTCCCCAAGGACACGCTGGCCCTGCTTACCATTGCAAAAAATCATGATATGGAACTCGGCATTGTGAAGTCAGCCGTAGACGTGAATGAACATCAGAAGAAGCTTGCTTTCGAAAAGATCCGTGATGGGCTCGGCAAGCTGGCAGGCAAGACCGTTGCGATACTCGGCCTTTCTTTTAAGCCAAACACCAATGACATGCGCGAGGCGCCGTCCATATTTCTTATCGATCAGCTGCTCAAGGCAAAGGCAAAGGTGAGGGCATACGACCCCATTGCCATGAATGATGCAAGGGCAATATTCAGAAGTACGATACGATATGCAAAGAATCCTTATGACTGTATGAAGGGTGCTGATGCTCTTGTGATCGTGACTGAATGGAACGAGTTCCGGAGCCTTGAGCTTATGAAGGTCAAGGTCTTGCTGAAAACACCATATTTCTTCGATCTCAGAAATATTTACGAGCCGGCAAAGATGCGGAAGTTGGGGTTCAAGTATTCCTGTATTGGCAGGAATTAGGCTGATGTTTTATACTGATCCAGGTCGGTGATGGGTAATCAGTAATGGGTAATGAGTAATGGGATACAACATTTGTCCCGCAATACAGTTTTTTGGTATCATCTATTTATCTGTAGTTTTTTACTGATCACTCATCACTTATTTCTCATCACTGTCTTTCGGGGCGATTAGCTCAGCGGGAGAGCACTCCCTTCACACGGGAGGGGTCGGCAGTTCGATCCTGCCATTGCCCACCATTTAAAATCAAGGAGTTAGCCATTTATGACTAACTCCTTTTTTGTTTGAGTGGTACAGTTTTTGTATAGTTAGTTTTTGTGTGATGGTATTATCAAGTATATCAACTGCTTTAACATCGTTATCCTGTTCTGGCTGAACTATCTTGAAATAAGCGGCATGAAGATGACGGTAACATAGCGATAGGAAACGATATGCTCCGTGTTATCCTAAGATCAAAGATGACTGCAGAACCGCATCAGCTCTCAGGGCGGTGACTGCAGAGGAGGATACGTAAGATGGAATCAGGAAAGATGCCCGCTGCCGTAAGTCTCTCATTAAGGCAGATCTCAGCGATCACGCGTCGTATCCTGACCGAGTACCTGCGTCAGCGGCGCAGTCTGATCTTTTGGGCAGTCTTCCCGGCCCTCATGATGCTGCTTTTCGGCATGATGTACCAAAATAATCCGTCTCTCCGGGCCGGGTTTGACACGACGCCAGCCGGCATCCTGATCGGGGCTGCGCTCAAATGAAAAACTCCCTCATCTCTATACTCAAGGTCTTTCTTTATATCAGCGCCGCAGTTGCAGCACTTTCTCTTCTTTTTTATCTGTTAACCAGCAGCCATTCTGTTCCGGGGACTGTTGCCGATGATCCTGCTCTGCCTCGTGCGACGATAAACGGCAATCTGTTTCACGCGGAGACTTTCGGCAGTGCCGCTAATCCCGTTGTCATAGTAGTACACGGCGGTCCCGGCTGGGACTATCGCAGTTTATTGCCGCTGCAGAATCTGGCTGACGAATATTATGTGGTCTTCTACGATCAGCAGGGAAGTGGCCTTTCGCCGAGGATCGATCCGCGGGAAATCACACTGGAAACCTCACTGCAAGATCTGAACGCGATCGTTGATCACTATGGAAAAGGCAATAACGTGAAACTGATAGGTCATTCCTGGGGCGCGATGCTTGTTTCTGGTTATCTTGGCAGATATCCTGAAAAAGTCAGCCATGCGGTGCTTGCCGAACCTGGTTTTCTTTCAACAGAGATGATGAAAAAGGCAGGAGTAAAGATGGGGCCAAGATGGGAATTCGGTTTTCTGCTTCGAGCGACAAAAACGTGGTTCGAATCACTGCATATCAAAGGGCCGGACAAGGATGCAGCATCAGATTACTTTATCGGGCAGGTTGCACCCTATGCCAATACTGAATACTTTTGTAATGGCATTGTACCTGAAAGCGGAGCCTTGCACTGGAGGGCAGGGGCGTCGGCCGGGCACGCAATTTTACTCTCTGCAAGGAATGATCAGGGTGATTTTCATATCGACCTGATCAAAGGTGTTGAGCGTTTCAAGGCTCCGGTATTATTTTTGGTTAGCGAATGCAATCAGCTTATCGGCAGACAACACCAGGAGAAACAGGCGAAGTTTTTCTCCAATGCGAAGATTCGGATCATCAAAGAGAGCGGACATTCAATGTTTGGAGAAAGACCTGCAGAAAGTATCAACGTTGTGAGGGATTACTTGAAGGACCGCTGATCTATCCCCGGAGGCATGATCTCGATAGAGCAGGAGAGTGAACATAAAGAAAAATCAAGATGGACGAATGTGCATTTGATCTTTATGCCGGCCTCTTTTTTGTGCAGCGCAAGGATATCAGTGGCCTTTGTTCAGTTTGCCGCGGTCGTGAGGCAGGAAGGGTCAGCGGCAATCATGTCTCCCATGACTGACATCGCTTCCTTTACATAGGGATCATCAGAGACAGCTTTGAGAAAGTCTTCTCTTTTTTCATCAGGTGTTTTAGGGCCTTTGTCCGCATTTGGTTGACTATGAGGTGCTTTAAGGTCCTTTTCCTTGTCCCTGCGTGATTCTTCTATTTCCCTTCTGACATCTTCAATATTCAGAGACCTGAGCGTATTTTTCTTTTTTTCTGCCAGTCGTGCGGCCTGTTTTTCCAGATCAATAAATTGTTGGCTTGATTTGACCCGTGAACGACTTTTCTCCTGCAGGCCGGACATAGCAGGCTTGCATTTCGAATAGGGAGTGTAGGCAACCGGCTTGACCGTGTCCCATGGCAAGGCAAAGTCGAGATATTGCTCTCCTGTCTTCAGCCCGCTCAGTACGTCCGGCAGCACGATATCCGGGACTACGCCCCGATACTGCGTGGAGTCGCCATTTATTCGGTAAAACTTCTGGATAGTGAGTTTGAGGGCGCCGAGGGGCTTGTACGCCTCCATGTTCTCGAACGGAAGATTGTTGTCAAGATTCAGGATAGTCTGGACCGTTCCCTTGCCATGAGTATGCTCTCCGCCTATGATAACAGCGCGGCCGTAGTTCTGAAGCGCGCCGGCCAATATTTCTGAAGCAGAGGCGCTGATCGTATTGACCAGGATCACTAACGGTCCGTCATACATGATCTCCGGCAGATCATCCGATAATGTCGTTATGGTGTCAATACCGCTCTTTACCTGGACAACGGGCCCTGTCTTAATGAACAATCCGGCTATTCTTACCGCATCGGTCAGCGCTCCGCCGCCGTTGTTTCTGAGGTCGAGTATCAGACCTTTGACGCCTTGAGCCTGAACATTGGTAAAGGCAGCCCTGACATCGTCTGTTACGTTTCTTCCTTTATTGCCGTTGCTGGTACCTTCGAAATCCCGGTAAAAGGAAGGGATCTTGAGATAGCCGAACGCGTCGCCCGTTTCATTGTCCTTGATGACAGCACTCTTTACAAAGGTGTCCTCAATCTGGATAACATCGCGCACGATCGATATGGTCAATACCTTATCATCCGGCTTCCTGATCGTGAGCCTCACTTCAGTCCCCTTCTTCCCCCTGATCAGCTTGACCGCATCCTGCACCCTCATGCCGCTGATAGGGACAGGCTCATTGGCGCCTTCGCCGACTTTAAGGATAATGTCTTCAGCCTGAAGCTGGCCCTGTCTTGAAGCAGGGCTGCCGGCCATTACTGCCACCACTTTTATCTGGCCTTCTTCTTCCTTGAGCGTTGCGCCTATTCCTTCGAGTGAACCGCGCATGCTGATATCAAAATCCTCTTTGTTCGTGGGCGGCATATAGTCTGTATGCGGATCGAAGGTGTGAGCGACAGCATTGAAAAAACGTTCATAGTGTTCGTCTTCTTTTTCGCGGCTTATTCGCGAAAAAAACAGGTCATAGGCCTTCAGGACCTTGTCGCGTGCAGTTCTTCTGGGGTCTTTATCCTCAGATGATTTCTTGTCTGTCTCCCTGTCCTTGAGCTTTTGCGCCTCTGCTGCAGCGAATGCAGTCTCTTCGGTCTGGTTCAGATACTGGTGCAGCATCTCGTATTTCAGTATCTTTCTCCATCGTTCCCGCAATTCCTGATCGTCTTTGCAGTATTCGATCTTCTCGAAATCGGTCTCAAGGGACTCTTTTGCCGAGAAATCGAAATCCTCTGAAAGGATATCCTTTACCATCTTGTGAACAGACGAAGCCCTGGCTGAGAGGATTGCCGACCCTCTGACCGGAAGCTCAAGGTTTCCCGAGTTCATTTCGTTGTCCATGAGCTTTGAAAAGTTCCTCAGGCTGTTGACATCCGCCATCAGCAGGATTCTTTTCTGATAATCAAGCTGTTTCAGATAAAGGCCGAAAGCCGCCTCCGAGACCTTGTCATCAATTTTTTTATGCGTGAAGTGCTTTGTTTCAAGATTATTGCGAATAAGGTATGCAAGAAGCCTGGCCTTGTTGGCCTCATGCTGGGCTGGCTGCTGAGGGTCCTTGGCATACCCGATGCCGCAGAGCAGGGAAAACAGGAGCAGAAAGGCAAGGAAGGGTTTTAGCAGATTCCTCCGTGGGAGGAAGAGGGATGAACCCGTCAGGGTAATGTGTGAAAACGCGAACGACCTGAATCTGAACAATCTCATTTCTTTATAATACGCTGATACTATTTCACGGTGCAACAATCTGAAGGAATAGGGTAGAATGTTAGCTGAGTAGTTGCATACGAAGGGACATAATAGATGACTGACGAAACCCCAAGACCATCTGATTTTATCCGCGATATTATCACGGAGGATCAGAAGACCGGAAAGTTTGAAAAGCGGGTCCATACGCGTTTCCCGCCGGAGCCGAACGGTTACCTGCATATGGGCCATGCTAAATCCATATGCCTTAACTTCGGCATTGCGCAGGAGTTCAGCGGCATATGCAACCTTCGCTTTGACGACACCAATCCCGAAAAAGAAGAGCAGGAGTATGTGAATTCGATTATTGATTCGGTCACATGGCTTGGTTTTGATTTTGGCCCTGAGCCGTTTTATGCCAGCGACTACTTTGACTTCATGTATAAAGCGGCAGAATACCTTATCTCCGCAGATCATGCCTATGTGGACAGCCAGTCTGCTGATGCGATGCGCGAGAGCAGGGGGACGCTGACTGCGCCGGGTAAAAATTCCCCGTTCCGCGAGCGCACTGCTGATGAGAATCTTTGTCTGTTCCGCGAAATGCGCGACGGCAAACACCCTGACGGCGCTATGGTCCTCCGCGCAAAGATCGATATGGCCTCGCCAAACATCAACATGCGCGACCCTGCGATCTACCGCATCAAGCGCGCTGAACATCATCGGACCGGCAATACGTGGTGCATCTACCCCATGTACACCTATGCGCACCCCATCGAAGATGCGCTTGAGCATATAACGCACTCGATCTGTACTCTTGAATTTGAGGATCAGCGGCCTTTTTACGACTGGCTCCTTGAGCGGCTGGCCGAGGGCGGACTTTTGAAACGGCCCCTGCCTCAGCAGATAGAGTTTGCACGTCTCAATCTCAGCTATACCGTGCTGAGCAAGAGAAAGCTTATTCAGCTTGTCAAGGATGGCCATGTGAAGGGCTGGGATGATCCGCGCATGCCGACCATCTCCGGCATCAGGAGAAGAGGCTATACGCCGGAGTCGATCAGAAACTTCTGTGAGCGAATCGGCGTTGCGAAAAGGGACAGTATGGTGGATCTTGGGCTTCTCGAGTTCTGCATACGCGAAGACCTGAATAGACGTGCTCCCCGCGTTATGGCAGTGCTGCGCCCTCTTAGGGTCGTTCTTACGAACTATCCTGAGGGGCAGGAAGAAGAGCTTGATGCCATCAATAACCCTGAGGACCCGGATGCAGGAACACGGAAAGTTCCTTTCTCCCGTGTGCTTTATATTGAAAAGGAGGATTTTCGTGAGGACCCTCCAAAGCAGTTCTTCCGTCTTGCTCCGGGCAGGGAAGTGAGGCTGCGGTATGCCTATTTTATCACCTGTGAAAAGGCTATAAAGGACGAAAAGACCGGCGAAGTGATCGAACTGCACTGCACCTATGACCCGGCAACACGCGGCGGAGATGCGCCTGACAACCGGAAAGTGAAGGCAACCCTGCACTGGGTATCGGCAGAGCAGGCAGTCAAGGCAGAGGTCAGGCTTTATGATACGCTCTTTACAGCAGCTGAGCCAGGGGCGGAGAGCGGTGATTTCATTGCCGAGATCAATCCGCGATCCGTTGAAGTGCTTGATCCATGCTATGTTGAGCCGGGACTTGTCAACGCGGGCGCCGGAAGCAGGTTTCAGTTCGAGCGAATGGGTTATTTCTGCGTTGATCGGGATTCGGCAGCGGACAAACTGGTATTTAACAGGACTGTCACGCTGAAAGATACATGGGCAAAGATAGAAAAGGGAAAAAAATGAGGGTATGCTGAAAACGAGGTTCATTGTTTCGCTATCGTGCAATATTGCGTCCTTTTCGTGTATCATGGTGCCATAGAATATGAGTTATATTACGGTCATAGGCGCAGGAAGCTGGGGAACAACGCTCGCAAGTCTGCTTGTGGAGAAGGATTATGACGTTTCTCTCTGGGCGCGTGAGAAGGACGTTGCGGATGAGATCAATGAAAAAAGCAGAAACAGCACATATCTCCCTGATGTGCCCCTGCCGGCTGGTCTGAGGGCAACGAGCAGCATTGAAGAGGCTGTCAAAAAGTCACGTTATGTGCTGAATGTAGTGCCAACACAGTTTACCCGATCTGTTTTCAAGGAAGCGGTTAACTATCTGAGCAGCGATGTGGTCATGATCAGCGCATCCAAGGGCATAGAGCAGGGTACGCTTCTTACCGTGTCTGATATCCTGCATGAGGTCACCGGCAGAGAGGTTACGGCACTTTCGGGCCCGAGCTTTGCGAAAGAGGTGATCAGGAAACTCCCCACCGCTGTTACCCTCGCTGCAGCAGATATCGAAACCGGACTGCTGCTTCAGGAGATCTTCAACTCCGGCTATTTCCGCGTCTACACACATACTGATGTGATCGGCGTTGAGCTTGGCGGAGCATTAAAGAATGTTGTGGCCATAGCATCAGGGATCAGTGACGGCCTCGGCCTCGGCCACAGCGCGCGGGCAGCTCTCATAACGCGTGGCCTTGTGGAGATGTCTCGGCTTGGCAAGGCAATGGGAGCTGATCCCACGACTTTTTCAGGCCTGAGCGGCCTCGGCGATCTTGTGCTTACCTGCACAGGTCCCCTCTCGAGAAACTATACGGTAGGCGTCAGTCTTGGCCAGGGCATGACGCTCAAAGACATCCTGTCTTCCACCAAGAGTGTTGCTGAAGGTGTTGCAACCTCACAGTCTGCATTCGAGCTTGCTCAGCAACAAGGTATCGAAATGCCGATCATAGAACAGGTCTATGAGGTGCTTTATCGGGGGAAGGACCCTGAAACCGCTGTGCTCAGTCTTATGAACCGCGCGCTGAAGTCGGAGTTCTGAGCAGTCAGCCTTTTGCTGCCAATGTTTTTGCCCGAAATGAACAGATAGGTGGACAGAGAGGTGTCGTAGTCATGCGTTATACCGGGCAACATTGGTTTTCTGGATCATTATATGGCAGATAGCGGAAGATGGAAGGCTGCTCGGGCGACCTTAGTGATTTTGATTATTGTTGTCTCCTCACTCTATCTTTTGAGGCCGGTGGTTGATAACGATTTTTTCTGGCACTTAAAGACCGGCGAATGGATATGGCAGAATCAGACCCTTCCCACTGAGGACCCCTTCTCATATACAACACCGCAAACGTATAGTGAGAGGGCGGACTTCATCCTTACCTCATACTGGCTGAGTCAGCTCATAGTATATTTCGCTTACCTGTCGGGCGGAATCCACGGGATAGTCGTTGGGCGGTTTATTGTTGTCGGCATACTTGCCTATGTTATGTCAAAGAGAAGAGAGGGGGACCTGATAGTTCATCTCTGTCTCCTCATGTTATTCCTGATCAGTTTCCTGACGTATCCTGTTGAAAGACCTCACTTCTTTTCGTTCCTTTTCTTTTCAGTGTTGTTATACCTATTGGAGCATATAAGAAGGGAACAAGCACAATACAGCGGGAAGCGGATGGTTATTATGCTGTCACTATTGATGGCTGTATGGGCAAATATGCATGGGGGCTATGTGCTGGGGCAGCTCATTATCGTATTGTTTGTGCTCATGGAATCGATAAAATACCTGCACCCCTCTTTGCGGCCTTTGCGCCCCGAAGTCTTCAGAAAAGCGGTTACAGCCGGGGCCTGTGGCATAGTCTTTTCGCTCATGAATCCAAATACCTATCATGCACTTAACCAGCTTTTGTATGCAGACAGGGATTTTGCCGATATCGTTGCCAATAACCTTGAATTTGCCTCATCGATTGAGAGATTTTCGATGGGCGGAAGAGATGTCCTGCTGTACTGGCTTTTTTGTCTCCTTTGTCTGATCGGGGTCATTATAACGCGAAGAAGGTCTGATATTACTCAGATGGCAATTCTTGCGTCAGCGGGTTATTTCTCCTTTAATGCGATACGGTATATCCCCTTATTTATGATTGCCGCCCTGCCCTTTATCGGAAACGCCTTTTCCCGGAAAAGGCTTTTGAAATACACCAGGTTCTTTCTCATCTGCCTGACGGTGTTTGCAGCAGCATATTTTGCCTGGAATGAACGGCTGAATGTCTTCAGAATTACCAGGGGGAACTGGATATCAAACTATAGCATGCCGGTCAGGGCAGCTGACTTTATCTTCCAGAATGACATGAAAGGGAATATGTTTAACTTTTCCGATTGGGGCGGCTATCTGATGTGGCGGTTGGGACCGGAAAGAAAGGTCTTTATTGACGGAAGATTTTTGTATCCCGGGACGCATGCAGTTGAACGCAGTGTAGGTGCTGCGGTTGCCATCGATTATGCCGGAGCGCCTTACTGGAAATCCATCCTGAACAGCTATGGAGTTAACTATATAATTATGCCCCTGTTCGTCGAATATGGTGAGACATACCCTCTCTTATTTGAACTGGTGAAGGACCGTGAGTGGCTGCCTGTCTTTTTCTCGCAAAAAGCCATTGTATTTGTAAGAAATTCACCTGAAAACCAAAAGGTGATCGCGGAACATGCGATCCAGAAAGATCGTTTTGTTGATATGCTTTTTGAAGCATGTGATCTGCTTATCAAGGCAAGACCGTATAATTTTCAATATTATATGGCAAAGAGCGACCTGAGCATGTTCAGGGGCGATTTTGCTGAGGCAAAGACAGGGTATGAGAAAGTTCTGGAACTGGCTCCGGACCACGCTTTGGCAAGACAGAAACTGCGCACTATCGAGCTGAATGTAAAATAACGTTTTGTTTTTGCTAAGATATCACAAAAAGGAGGGTTCCGGGCATGTTGAATGAATTCAAGGAATTTGCGGTAAAAGGGAATACGGTGGATATGGCAGTCGGTATTATTATTGGCGCTGCATTTGGAACGATCGTGACCTCTCTGGTGAATGATATCCTCATGCCGCCGATAGGCATGCTTCTGGGAAATGTCGATTTTTCGAGTTTTTTCCTGGTGCTTAAGGAAGGGAAAATTCCTTCTCCCTATGCTTCCATGGCCGACGCCAAGACCGCCGGGGCAGTAACCATGAACTATGGCCTCTTTATCAACACGATCATCAGCTTTCTTATCGTCTCTTTTGCGGTCTTTCTGCTTGTAAAGAATATTAATCGGCTGAAGAGGCAGTCTGAGGAGCCGCCTGCTGCGCCGACAACCAAGGAATGCCCCTTCTGTCTTTCGGTGATCCCGATTAAAGCGGTCAGATGCGGCCACTGCACGTCTGAACTGAAGTAGGGAGATTCACATGATGGCCTTCGGGGAAGTGATCAGTGCAATAGCCTCGAAGGTGGACCTGAAGAAGACCATGAAAGGGTTTGCGGCCTTTCTGGTTGTTTTCTCGATCATCGGCTTTCTGATCCTGCCGCCGATCATCAAATCAGTCCTCCTGAAGCAGCTTTTTGATCGAGCCGAACACGCTCCAGCCTGAGAAAAAAGAAAAGATCAGGGACAGCAGGGTTGATTTCAAACTGATGTGAGGGCGTTGTGTGAACGTAAAGGCCCGTCAGGGGTTTGTATGGGCTCCATAGATTTTGTATAGGTATCATATAAGGTGTCGGTGAATAACGCTGGTTTGGTTTTTTCCCAAAACTGGTTGCCCCGGTGACCGCATTTATTTCGTTAAATGCACCCGCAATGTTTACAGCTCAATCCAGGTGCTTATTAAAAAACTTCCTCTTCTTTGTCTGCTGTGCCGGTCTCTGCCTCACCATCCATTTCGGCGAGAACTTTTTTCACCTCATCTTCTGCTGTCCTGAGCTTGCCCTTACAGAACGTAAGGATCTGCGATGCACGTTTTATCTTTTCAGCGAGGATATCAATGTCCACCTCTTCTGACTCTATTTCCTTGACGATCTTCTCAAGCTCCTTCAAAGCCTGGGAGTAAGTCAGTTCTTTGCTCTTTGGCACTCTTCTTTACCTCCTTTCCGGACTGCACCATGCTTGTGACCGTCCCGTTCTGCAATTGTGTTTCTATGGACATGCCGTTCTTCAGCAGTGCGGCATCCCTGAGGATCTTTCCCCTGAGCGTGGTTATGCTATATCCCCGTCTGAGAACATGCGCTGGATCAAGATGACGTATGGCCTGCTCTGCACTGCTGAGCCTGTTCTGTTCATTTTGCATCCGTTGCTGCAGGGCGCCTTTCATGTCGCGCTGCAGGATAAGCAGCCTGTTCCTGTGGACCGTGGTCAGCCGGATCGGAACCAGGGAAATTCTCTGCGCAAACGAAGTCAGCCTCTGCTTTTCATCTCTCAGCAGCTGCTCAGCAGAGGATACGATCCTGTTTTCGAGTCCGAGGACATTTTCCTCGAAGCTCCGCATGCCTGATATCAGAAATTCAGCCACAGCGGTCGGTGTTTTCATCTTTGTATGCGCTGCGATATCAACAACCGTATCGTCTTTTTCATGGCCTATGCCGGTAATAACAGGAAGAGGAAAGCCCGCTACCTCGGCTGCAAGGGGATAACCGTCAAAGCAGTTGAGGTCAATGACCGATCCTCCGCCCCGGATGATCACCGCGAGGTCAAAAGCGCTCTTCTGCTGCCGGATCGCGGTCAATGCCTTAATGATCGAGCCTTCTGCCTCCTGTCCCTGCATCAGGGCCGGGAAGAGGGTATGGACAAAGCAGTATGCGTAAGGGTTATTGTCGAGATGGTTGAAAAAGTCCTGATAACCGGCAGCAGTAGGTGATGAAATAACTGCTATCCTCTGGGGCACAAGCGGCAGGTCAAGGGCCTTGTTCCGGTCAATGAGACCTTCTTTTCTGAGGCGGTCGATCACCTCTTTCTTCTTTCGTGCCATCTCGCCCATGGTATACGTAGGGTCAATATCCTTGATGTTCAGGCTCAGGCCATAGACCTCATGGAACAATATTGAGGCAAGGAAAAGGACCTTCATGCCCTGTTTCAGCGGCTCATTGGTTGCCTTCTGGAACCTGTTGCTGATGGCACGGTATTCATACGCCCAGATATTCGCCTTGATCTGGGCTATGGCAGCATTGCCCTCTTTTTCAACAAGATCAAGATAACAGTGGCCCTTCTGGTTCAGCTTAAGGTCAGCGATTTCCGCGACCACCCAATACTGGTCAGGCAGCGTATCAAGAATTGCGGATTTTATCAGGCCATTGAGCTGTGAGAGGCTGAGCGCCGGTTTTTCAGAAGAGATCTTTTGCATGGTCGTATCTGATTATACACCAACCATATCTCTTCAGTTACGGGTTTAGAAAGTCAAGGGGAGGGTAAGGTGGGGTATTGGAATATCTGCCAAAACCTCCCCAACCCCTGGTAAGGAGGGGCTACCACCGGTAATTAAAGTGTTACCTCCAACCGGGAAAGCCTCTTCCTTATTATACTTGGCCATGATAGGATGAAACATAAGGAGACGCATTATGATAAACAGAAGGGAGTTTATGGTTGGCGCTTCAGGCATGATGCTTTCTCTGGTGACCGATGAGAAACAGCAGACAGGTCTTAAGAAGGACGCGGCTCAAACCATGACTCATCCCAATGCAAAGGTTTCGCTCGTAAAGACCACGGACAGGGCAGCCGGCGTGAAGCGGTCTATCGACCTTCTTGAGATCAATCCGATAAAAGGCAAAGAGGTCCTGCTCAAGCCGAATTTTAACAGTGCTGATGCCTTTCCCGGTTCAACGCATAATGATACCCTTCTGAACCTGATAAAACATCTTAAGGTCATGGGAGCAAAAGCTATAACGCTTGGCGAGCGGTGCGGGCCTGGCTCGACAGCAAAGGTGTTAAAGGAAAAGGGCATCTATGGCATTTGTGAAAAAGAGAATGTCAGGATCATCAACTTCGAGGAACTGCCTGACAGCCAGTGGATGAAAGTAAAGCCTGTGAAGAGCCACTGGAACGACGGCTTTGATGTGGCAAAGCCTGTTATTGATTCGGAATGTGTTGTATCCACCTGCTGCCTCAAAACGCACGGATATGGCGGCGTATTTACGATGTCACTGAAACTGTCTGTAGGAGTGACGCACAAGAGGAACATGTCAGAACTCCATACTTCATTCAGATCCATGCGCAAGATGATCGCGGAGATCAATCAGGCATACAATCCATCGCTCATTGTGATGGATGCGATCGAGGCTTTTGTTGACGGCGGCCCGGCAGAGGGGAAGCGGAAAAGGGCGGATCTGATCATTGCCGGTACGGACAGGATAGCAATCGATGCAGTAGGTCTGGCGGTTTTAAAGGATCTCGGCAGCAATGATGCGGTCATGGGCAAAAAGATCTTTGAGCAGGAGCAGATAGCGCGGGCGGTTGAGATCGGTCTTGGCATCAGCAGGCCTCAGGAGATCGAGTTCGTCACCGACGATAAAGCCGGCAGGGTCTATGCAGAAAGACTGAAGGGCATACTGTTGAAGGGTTAGCGTCCATGCTTCAGGATGTCACTAACGTTACATATCTGCTGTGACGATTGGTTCCCTCTATTTTTCTTTCAGCTCAACTATCCTGTCTTCGCATTCGACGATTTTAGACTCGGTATTGTGGTCGGCAGTTATCAATTCATAAATCCCGACAGGTTTTTCCTTTCCCTTCACGATAACTCTCTCTTTACCTAAGACAGATGCATGGCCAATTGCCCCGCCTTCAAAGGAGCTTCTGATTTTGCCTAAGGTATATTCTGTTATTAAAATTCTGGCATTGTATTTCTTGGTCAAAGACTCAACTCTTGAGCCGAGGTTTACGTGGTCTCCTATCACAGTATAATCCATCTTTTTGCCTATTGCCCCGATATTCCCTACGGTCACTTCTCCGGTATTAATGCCGATCCCTATATCCAGTCTCGGCTTCCCTTCGGCTTTCCATTTTTTTTGAAGCTCGTCAAGCCTCGCTGACATATTCAGTGCGCATTTAACCGCAAGTTCTGCATGGTTTTCCTGAATAAGCGGAGCGCCCCAGAAGGCCAATATAGCATCCCCGATAAATTTATCGAGGGTCCCGTCCCATTTAAAGACAATTTCTGTCATTTCTCCAAGATATTCATTGAGTATGGCTACAACTTCTTCAGGTGAATATTTCTCTGATATGGAAGTAAACCCCCTTATATCAGAAAAAAGGACTGTCGTTTCCCTCCGCATGCCTCCGATGCCGGCCTTTTCAGGATCATTGATAAGGATTTCGACAATTTTCGGAGATACATAACTGGAGAACATTCTTCTTATCTCCTTTGCCTTCTTCTCCTCAAATACGAACATGACTACTGTTTGAAGAGTGAATATGCCGAACATATTCGTGACCGGGTAAAGAAGGTTTATCCAGAGACCGTGATACAGGAGCAGAAAATAACTCAGGAAGAGGTAGAAAATGATAAGGCCTGCGGCAAGTACAGAGCCTTTCAGCGCACGAAGACGGGGGACCAGCAGACCAAGAAGGATACCCGAAAAAATTATGGCAAAGACCTCTATGATCTTGGGACTCGGCGTAAGAAAATTATTCAGGAGTATGTTTTGCACAATTGTTGCGTTCTTCTCGACTCCAGGCAGATCAGCAGACAACGGCGTGACCTTCTGATCATAGGTTGCCAGAGCCGACGTTCCGATAAGAACGATCTTATCTTTGAAGAAGCCCGACGGGATTCTGTCATTCATGACATCTGATGCGGATTTGTAATGGAAGCTATTGGCTTCGCCGACGTAATTAATAAGCACCCTGCCATTGATATTGGTTTTAATCGTCGTATCGCCGAGTTTTACCGCAGCTGCAGGATAAAGGACCATATCTTTCATTTGTATACCACGTGCGATCCTTGCGATCTGCAGGCCGAACTGTGGATAGCAGTCATCTCCATAGAGCAAATACATAGGCTCCCACCTGATAACACCATCCCTATCAGGCTGGGTGAAGACATTGCCGAGTGTTGCCGATTTGGCTAACACCTCAATAGGCGGGTTAACGCTTTCAGCCTGTATTGAGAGTGGCTTCCATTTTATCCATCTGGGACTATTGACCTGCATAAAGGCGGTATCCCAGAGGAAATCCGGCGTCTCCCCTATAGTCAGATTGAATCTTTTGCCAGGGGGAACAAAGAAGGGTGTTGCAAGGACAATATTGCCGGCCTTTTCGAAAGCCTGCGCAAGCTTGCCGTCAGCCTCTTTGTTGTCCGGTTCGGTATACATAATATCAATGCCGATGACCTTTGGGCCGCCTCTTGATATTTTACTGACCAGCCCGGCCTGAACATCTCTTCCCCAGGGCCATCTCCCAATCTCTTTTATGCTCTTGTCGTCAATTGCAACAATAACGATATCTGTTAACGCGGATTGCGTCTTGAAATGGTTTCGCATTATGAGTCTAAGATCATAGGTTTTGCTTTCAATTTTTTCGTGGATTACAGCGGGGTCCAACCATTGGAGAGCGATAAAAATTGTTGTTGAAACAATAGCGATGAGAGACAGCAGCCTGGTCTTCTTCATTGTTGGAATTATACAGGATCAAAATAAAAAAGAGTGATTGCCCTTAAACAGGCAATCACTCTTCTGAGGATATTTTATGGATACAACATTCTATAAATTATACGTTTCTGCTACCTCTTTTTGCCATCTAAATTATACCCGCCCCCGTTGATCCCGCATCCATCAGGACAAGAATCTACTGGATATGGCGAAGGTGTAGGTCCCTGCGGTTCCGGTTCAACCACTGGCGGCGGTGGCGGTGGCGGCGGTGGCGGCGGTGGCGGTGGCGGCGGTGGCGGTGGCGGCGGTGGCGGTGGCGGCGGTGGCGGTGGCGGCGGTGGCGGTGGCGGCGTCCCGCTTCTTGGCTCCAGACTCTCCTGATTGAACGGAGGTTCTATTATTTTTATTCCATCAACGCCAACCTGTACACCAATCGGCCCTTCCAAACGTATTTCGTTGTCGCTTATATCTGTCGCCCGCATTAATCTGTCTATTATGTCTTGAGGTGCTGCAACAGCAGAAGGGAGAGGCTCTCCCTCAATGATGGTAATCATCATACCTGCAGTAAGGGTTACTGAACCTGTAATGTTGGGGTTCGAACTCGATACGTCTACCGCGTTCTCAATGCAGATGATAATTGTGTATTTTTTCCCATCAGGGGTAACGCCCGTCTCAAAGAGTATTATTGTCCCGCGGGCTGCTGCGACCGCTGTTGGCGAATGGACCTCAAAGTTTGTTTTTCCGACGACTGCCCTCATCTTGCCATCGATAAGGTTATATATCGACTGCCCGCGCTTGTCCTTGTTGTAGAGGTAATCCCGAACGATTACAGTCGATTTTTCGCCGAGCGTCAGGACGCTTTCATCGGAAAAGAGTATCTTGATTTTTGACGATTCTGAAGTTGAAACCGTGTCTTTCAGCAGTATTTCGTCTTTAACCTTAGACGCGAATTCCCTTCCATCCCTCTTAATAACTGCTTTGTTCTTAACCGCAACTACCCCGCCGGTATCCTCCTTTGCGAAAGCAATGCCTGTGGCCCCAATCACAAGAAGGAAACTTAATAGAATTGATGTAAATCTGATTGTTTTCATCTAAAACCTCACATTCAGAAAGAGACTTGTTATGCCGCGTTTATAATCGAAATCTTCTATATTTGATTTATTTCTCGTATAAAGCTGGGCCAGGGTTATACTTAAGGTATTGGAATATGCCTTTGTCAGAGCTGCCGACACCGTACGACTCGTATCCTTCCGTCCCGAATTGGATGCCGGGCTGATTCCCTCAAAGTCTCTGCTGTAGTATTCTCCGGAGAGATCCAGAAACATCCGGTGGGGCAGGGAGAAGGTCAGCCCTGCAAAGAATTTGTCTCCGCTATAGTCCCAGTATTCCTTATTTGCTGCATTTTCGTCATGCGCATACCCGACTTTTGCAGCTACTGAAGTTCTTAAAGGTATTATCTGCGTTATTTTTGCCAGATTATTAGATCCGGTTCTGAAAGAATTTGTGGTAAAAAGCTCAGTATTCATGAAATGACTATATTGGTAACGATATTCCAGGACCGTCGAAAAACCATTTCCTTCCGACAGCGTGAGTGAGGGGGAAATAGAATGAGCGTAGTCATATCCATCGCCACCCAGATAGACATATTCGAATGTGTATGTCCCGGTGAGTTTAAGAGAAGGGGTAACCGTATAGGAACCCTTCAGGTCAAACAGATGCTGGGACACATTAAAGTCCGACAGGTTGCTGTGAAGGCTCTGATACAGACTGTATCCGGCAGAGCCTTCCAGATTCTTATTGCTGATAAAAGTGTATTTTCCCTTGAGATACACGACGGCTCTCCAATCGGACTTGTCCGATACGCCAAGGGGCATGGGGCGGTCATCCGGTATAATTGCGACATTGGTATCGTATTGGCCACCTAATGAAATAAGCAGTGACCAGGGCTTTCCGCTTCCTCCCTGATCCATGGCCCTCAGATATTTCTCCGCCATATCAGAGAGTTCCGTTTGAGGCGCAAGTTTTTTTGTGGCATTAAAATGCTCTTTGGCCTCGCTGAAGGCCGACTGATTAAAATAGAAGATACCGAGCTCCAGATTCGTGCGGGGGTTCTTCGGGTTCAGAGAAAGAGCTTTTTTGAGAGAAGGTCCCGCTTCCTTGTTTCCCGAACGACTCTGGGCTATGCCAAGATAGAGTGTTGCCGTATGGTCATCCGGATGTTCTATCAGCGCGGCCTTGAATTCATCAGCAGAATCCCTGTAATTGTTTACTTCAAGTGCTGATATTCCTAAAGCAATATGTTTTTGGTATACGGAATCATCCGCATACGATATCCCTGAGACGATAAAAAAAATCAACACTGAGAAGAAAGACCTGATTTTCATAAATACCCCTCCTTTGACACTAATTATTATGCGGTTGCGGTTATTTGTCAAGCACCTATTTTGCATCAGTTATTTTGTATTAATTCATCATTTTATTCTTATCTGCCATGCCACTCTGAAGTCGCTGTGCTGCTCGGCCAGGCCATTGTCATTGTTGCTACCGTATTTCTGTTTTTAGCGATGTATGATACCATCAATGCAACGGGTAGTTGCAGAATGGACACACTTTAGCGATCCGAGAAATGACTAATTCTTTTTATTTTCAAAGGATTATGAATGGTATATATATTGCATGTATAACCGTAAAGAATTTATATTGCAGGGCATTATTACTTGACCTATGATAGCGAGTAATGCTTTAATCTAAAGCAATATTGAAAATGAAATATAGTTCATCATGACTGCTTTCTGTAAATAAAGAGAAAGAAAGCAGAATCTTCTGAAAAGGAGGTGACTTGAGGGGCCTGAATTTTATTGTGATGTAAGATTTTGCGCAGCAAATCCCGCTTCGCGGGATATAATACTGAACTACCTTAAGGAGGTAGGAAGTGAAGAAAACATTTGCAGTAATCGCAGCAGTACTGTTCGTACTGAGCTTTGCGGCATCAGCGTTTGCAATTCATGCTGAGATCCCCGCAGAGACCCAGGCAATCGTAGCAAAGGGCAGCACACAGCTCACTCTTGGCGGAGAGATCAGGATCAGGGGCTGGTATTATGACAACCTTGGCGCTAATTTCGGCGCAGCTGTTGGAAAGAACCCTCAGGATTCCAATTCAAAAGCTAACTGGGACCAGAGGGTCAGGCTTAGCGTTGATGCAGTGGTATCCCCGAATGTTATGGGCAAGTTGCTGTTGGAAACAGGCGGCTCAGATGGCAGCACCACTGATATCTATTCATTGGGCAGGCTCAACCAGAAGCCTAACGGCGTTACAACTTTTTCCGAGGCATGGATCCTGTACACGGGATCAGGTCTTTTCGGCTTTAACTCAGGCCTCAAGATCGGTCATATGCCTCTGAAGCTCTCTGAGGGCGTATTCTTTGACAACACCCAGTACGGTGATGATGCAGTAGTATTCTTTATGGACCCTTCAAAGGAACTCCATATCGGTCTTCTCACCATCAAGGCATCAGAAGCAGGTGTTGCAGGCAGCACAACGGGCAACAACCAGAACACAAATGACCTTGATGCTTATGTAGGCCTTATGACCTACAAACTTGCTCCTACCCACACTATCGGCCTGAACTACACGTACATCAACGAGTCAGATGCTGACCTTAAGTTCCAGAACCTTGGCCTTCATGCCAACGGCAAAGCAGGAAACTTCGGTTACAAGGCTGAAGTTGACTTCCAGTTCGGCAGTGTTTTTTCCGGAGCTTCAAAGTCTAAGTTCAGTGGCCTTGGCGTTATGCTCGGCGGTAACTACTCAATGAACGCTCTGAACCTCAGGGGTATGTTTGCTTATGGCAGCGGCAACAAGACAGATACCACGAAGAATGAGGCTTTCCAGACACTTGTTGGCGGAATCCAGCATTACACTTTTGTGTATGACTACAGAGCAGCAACAGCAGCTAATGGTCAGACTCTTTCCGGCATCAACAATGGTGCAGGCACGGGTATTGCCAACACAACCGTGTACGATCTTGGTCTTGACTACAAGGCAACCAAGGAAATCGGCACAAAATTTGACGTATATTTCCTCAGAGCTAACAAGGTAGCAAGCAACGTTTCAAAGAACATCGGAACAGAGCTTGATGCAACTGTTACGTATCAGGTCGCAAAGAACCTTACCTATGCGGTCAACATCGGTCACCTGATAACGGGCAATTTCTACCATGAGGCTTTTGGTGTACAGAAGAAGAACACAACAGTTCTTAACAACGTTCTTACCCTCAGCTTCTAAAAGAAGTATAACTCTCGTCCATCCTCTCCCTGTGCAGGGAGAGGATGGACATTGTTAAACGGTTAGTCAGAAGCAGGTGCTTTAAGCAGTATGTTATAGAAAGGCCCCGATTTATCGGGGCCTTTTGCATTCCTCGCTGACCCTTCTCCTGTATCGACGCCTTGACCTGCCAATCTGATTTAAGGTATTTTCCAGTATGAATATTTCACCGCGCATAATGGCTGTAGTCACGATATGCATTCTTACCTTTGTGCTGAATCTTTTTTTCGGATACTTTCGGGCAAGAGAGAGAAAATTTTCTTTTAAATGGTTTCTTTGTATCCACCTGCCAATCCCCCTTGTTGCCTTTGCAAGGCTTTATGCCCAGCTCGACTATGCGGTTATCCCTCTTTTTCTGATCATTGCTGTTGCCGGCCAGATCCTGGGCGGCAAGGTGCAGCTGTGACCATTGTCTGCAGTGATCCTGAAAGGACCGGGACGCATCGCGGTCAACGAATCCAATGCCCGGCGGCTGAAGGGTTGATACTCGTATATGTTGTGCTGCCTGCCTGACTGTTTTCTGCCTTGGATTTGCCGGCCATGAAGACACTGAAGTCTCTCCTCATTGCTGTTTTCTGCCTCATGATCGTACAGTCTGCCCATGCGGAGGTATTCAGATATTTTGATGAAGAGGGCACCCTGATCGTCACGGATGACCCCTTTGGCACAAAGAAAAGGGAACGTCCGGAATACCGCAAAAAACAGACAGGGAACAATAGAGTCCATCTCAATTTCAGGGAAGATGTTTCCTATGAATTTTATGAGGTTTCCGGGAAAACATTTCACGATGCTGTTGCTGCAGTGGACAGACTCGGTCCATTTGATCTGCGCGAAGGCAGGCGTTATGCCGGCCAGACGCGCTGGAATTTCGGACTGTCCTATGCCATTGATTTCAGCTACAGGATTGAAGGCGGCCTGATAGTCGCTTCCGTGCAGATCTCCAATATTGATTTCAGATCAGACATTACTGTTACCCTGCCGGTGCTCTCGGACAGTAGCAGGTTTGAATCACCTGATATCAGGGCTTGGGAAGAATTCCTGCAGAAGCTCGCCGAGCATGAGGATGACCATGTAAGGATCATTCAGGAGCCGCGTTTCAGGCAGGAAGTCATTTCCGGGATCTACGGGGTCAGAGAGCTGACCCTGCCTCATCAGACAGATGAAAATGCAGGGGCTATGGTAAAGAGCGCTATTGAATCGAAGATTGGCGCTTTAGCTCATGAGACAATCAGAAAGATAAAACAGAAGAATGACGAATACGATAGCTTCACAGACCACGGCAGAAAGCCTGAGTTGCGCACGGTTTTTTTTCAGAACCTGTAGGAGCAGCGGCTCAGACCGATAGCCTGCAGGTGTTTCGTGTATTAGGTTGATAGCAGATAACGGCCTATTCTTTCAGCTATATCTGCAGACTGCAGTCGTATGCAGCTGAGCAGTTGTGCGACTTCTTCATATTTTCTTCATATGGCAGCGGTATCCTTTATGACAATGCCGGATTGCCATCCAGTCGCGAATTGTGTGTTTTTTTCCCTGAAAAATACTAAAATATACAACTAAATTTAGAGGAGACAGCCTTGATGACAGAAAAAAAGAATAAGAACATATTCGATAAAATCTGGGATATCTTTGCCTCGGTCAAGACCGCAGTCGTTATCTTTGCGCTTATCTCCCTTACGTCGATCGTCGGCACCATCATTGAGCAGCAGGCAGATCCTGAGAAGAACATCAAGGTCCTTACAAAGATGTTCGGCCTCGATCACGAGGCTGGCCACAGCGTGCTCAGGGTCCTTGATAAGCTCGGGTTCACAGATATGTATCACTCTTGGTGGTTCCTCGCATTTCTTCTGCTGTTTGGCGCAAACCTGATCATCTGTTCAATTGACCGTCTGCCGAGGGTTTGGAAGCTCGTTCAGGAAAAGATACGGCCTGTGCCTGTTGACTATATCGAGAAGATGTCGGTAAAAAGCTCAGTGACCCTCAAGGGCAGGCCTGCCGGGGCAAAAGAGAAGATCGTCTCTGCTATGAGCAGCATTGGATTCAAACCTGCGGAGTCTGCTGAGGGCGAGACGGTCCAGCTCTATGCAGAACATGGTAATTATACGAGGCTCGGCGTTTATATTGTTCATCTCAGCGTTCTGCTTATTCTTGCAGGCGCTGTAATAGGAGTATTTTTCGGGTACAATGCGTTTCTGAATCTTCCTGAGGGAGAGACGTCATCGGTAGCGTACCGGGACCGTGGTACAGAGATTCCCCTCGGCTTTGAACTGCGCTGTGACAATTTTGAGGTCGAGTATTACCCGAACACAGAAATGCCGAAGGCATACAAAAGTTGGCTCACAGTCCTCAAAAACGGCCAGGAGGTTATGAAAAAATCGATCGTGGTAAATGACCCGCTCAAGTTCGAAGGGGTGACCTTCTACCAGTCGAGTTTCGGGATGCACCCTGATGGTCTCAGCAGAGGCGTTCTTATCCTGAAGGCGGCTGCGTCGGGCGGACAGGCTCAGCAGCTGAACCTGAGAATCGGCGATACGTTCACAATCCCCGGCACCGCGGTCCAGGGGCAGGTAAAGGACTTCAGCCCTGCTCTCTCGTTTGATGAGTCCGGCAAGGCATTTACCTTTGCAGAACAGATGGTGAATCCGGCTGTCTTTGTAGAATTTTCGGAAAAGGGAGCACATAAATTTTCGGGCTGGATATTTAAACGGTTTCCCAATACGTCGTTACTCGCTGATGGCAACCGGGTCGAGTTCCTTGACCTCTGGGGTGTTCAGTACACCGGTATGCAGGTGAGAAAGGACCCGGGCGTGGGTATTGTTTATCTTGGCTGCATTATCATGGCTATCGGGTTGTATATGACGTTCTTTATGAGCCACAGACGAGTTTGGGTTTCCCTGATAGAGGAAAAGAGCGGACTGAAGATCGTTATTGGCGCTTCTGCCAACAGGAACAGGACTACTTTGGAAAGAAAAATTGAAAAGCTGGTTGCCTTGCTCCAGTCCGAGCACAAAGGGGGAAAGTAATATGAAGAGTTCGTTCTTTTTTGGTTTTGCCACCATCACTTATTTTGTTGCCATGATGCTCTATATCAGCTACCTTGCATTCAGAAAGAGCGGCATCGGCGTGCTGGCCACGACGATCACCGTTGTTGGCTTTGTTTCTCAGACGCTTGCTCTCTTCCTGCGCTGGGCAGAGTTTGCAGAGGTTGGCCAGATGGGATGGCTCCGTGCCGTCCCTCTTACGAACCTCTATGAATCTCTCATATTCTTTGTGTGGTGTCTTATTCTTGTCTATCTCATCATCGAGTTCAAATACAAAAATAAGAGCTTCGGCGCATTTATTACACCTATTGCAGCTCTGGCCCTGGCGTTTATCGACCTTTCGGGAATGTCTAAGAATATCCAGCCCCTTGTGCCGGCGCTCCAGTCCAACTGGCTTCTGGCGCATGTGATGATGAGCTTCATTTCCTATTCGCTCTTTGCGGTCTCGTTCAGCACCGGGCTTATGTATCTCATCGTAAGATCCGAGCAGAAGACCGAGGCCTCATACATATTCTGGACCGTCACGTTTGGCATCTTTATTGCGACCCTTGCTGCCATGGGACTTGATTTCCTTACGTTCAAAGTGGCCTTTATGGGCAAGCAGGAGCTGATCAAGAGCTATCTCTTCAAGGCATCATTCAGAAGTGATTCGCCGGCAATCGTAGCCTTCAGTTATGCCGCTACGCTTGCCCTTATCTTTGTAGTCTGGCGCTTTGGCGGCCTGCTCAGGAAGATCATCACGAGCTTCAATATCTCTGCCGAAATGCTCGACGAGCTGACCTACAAGAGCATTGCGATCGGGTTTCCGATCTTCACCCTTGGCGGTCTTATCTTTGGCGCCATATGGGCTGATCAGGCATGGGGTAAATACTGGACCTGGGATCCCAAGGAGACCTGGTCATTGATCACCTGGTTCTTCTATGCCTTCTTTCTCCATAGCCGTCTCATGAGGGGATGGAAGGGGAGAAAGGTTGCTGCTGTTGCGGTGCTCGGATTCATTGCTGTCATTTTCACCTATCTTGGCGTGAATCTTCTGCTCTCGGGCCTTCACAGTTACGGCGGACAATAAGATTACCGGACAATAGGCATGCACGACTCCCTGCAAAAGCAGGGAGTTTGCCTTTATAAGGGGGAATTACATCCGTTGAGCCTGTATAGAAGGCATATCCTGTCTATTGTCTCAGTCTTCTTTATTATCAGCGGGCTTTTTTCCTGGCTAAGCTATGGAGTGACGCAGAGACATATTGACGACGCGAAAAGGGAGCGGGTTGAGCTGCTTGCCGAGGTGGTCACAAACGGCCTCAAATCGATGATGCTCGAGGGCCGGCCGAAGGAAGAATTTCAGCGTTTTCTTGATGGGTTTGCTGCCGAGGACATCAAAGCTGTTCGTATTTTCTCGGATAGCGGGATCATACTCAGTTCGACCGTGCCCGGAGAGGTCGGTCGGTCGGTTGATGAGAGTCATGTGAAGGCCTTTAAGATACGCAGGGGACCCTCCCTGTTTATCCACAGGTCTGAGGGGCGTGAGGTCTACTCCAGCATCAAGATCATGGGCAATGACTGGCCCTGCCAGAGATGTCATGGTTCTGGCGACGAGATCAGGGCCATTGTTGACCTTGAGGTGCTGCACGGGAAAGAGGAACGTACCGTTACGAGTGCTATTGCCTGGACGGTAGGAGCCTGGCTTAGCATCACCATCCTGCTTTCTTTTTTTCTTATTGTCATTACCCGCCGTCAGATCAAGAAGCCTCTTGAGAAGACTGTCGAGGAGATCAACAGAATAGCGGCGGGCGAGCCGGCTGCGCAAGTTTCTGCATCAGGGGCTGATGAGCTCGTGGCAATAGCTGCCGGCGTCAACAGAATAGCCAAAGAGCGTGAAAAGGCGCTTGAGGCAGTTCATCGCTATGAGAACACCGAGACGAGCCAGCTTGAAAAAATGGCATCGATCGGCGAGGTTGCTGCCACGGTTGCCCATGAGATCAAGAATCCGCTTGCCGGTATCAGCGGGGCGCTGCAGGTTATGGCTGAGGATATCCCTGACGACAGCCCTCGCAAAGAGATCTGTAATGAGATCCTCTCGGAGATAGATCGTCTTGACCGGTGCGTAAAGGAACTTATCATTTTTGCCCGGCCTCAGGAGATCAATCCTGTACATGCTGATCTTAATGGGATTGTATCGAGAGCCGTGTCCGGCATAAGGACGGCTGCCTCGGCCATGGGCATTGAGGTGGCAGAATTGCCCGGAACCCTGCCCAAGACCTTTGTTGATCCTGAGCAGATGGAAAAAGTATTGACCGGTGTTCTGCTCTATCAGATGCAGCGTATGCCTGACGGCGGAACGATAAGGGTCTCGACCCTGCACGACCTCGAAAAGGATGAGGTCAGGATCACATCCGCAGATACTGCCCGTGCACTGAATTCTGAGGATATCAGGAACATCTTCAAGCCCTCATTCTCAACAAAATATACCGGCTCGGGATTAGGGCTTGCGGTGAGCAGAAACATTGTCGAACACCATGCCGGAAGGATCAGGGTGGAGAGCGAACCTGGCATCGGAAACTTCTTTCATATTATAATCCCGGGTAAGAGGCAATAATGGAAACTGCGAAGATCCTGGTTATTGATGACGAAAAGCTGCTCCGCTGGTCGATTGATCAGAACCTGTCGAAGGAAGGCTATAAGGTATTCAGCGCTGAAAAAGGGCTCGAAGGCCTTGATCTCTTCTATGCAGAGCAGCCTGATATCGTACTCCTCGACATCCACCTTCCCGATATTTCCGGCCTGAGCGTGCTTGAGAGCATAAAGAAAGATGACAGTGCGATCGTGATCATGATCACGGCGTTTGGGGATATCCAGACTGCGGTAAAGACGATCAAGCTCGGGGCCTATGATTTTGTCGAGAAGCCGTTTAATATGGAAAAGCTCAAGATCCTGATCAGCAAGGCTCTTGAGACTGTGACCCTGCGGAAAGAGGTCACGCAATTCAGGACCCAGATATCAAAACAGTTCGGGTTTGCGAACATTGTCGGCAAATCCGAGCAGATGATGAAGATCATGGAGCTTGCGAGAAAAGTTGCAAAGAGTGACGCCACGACCATTCTGCTTCAGGGCGAGAGCGGGACCGGCAAGGATATGATCGCAAAAGTGATCCATTATGAAAGCAGCCGGGCAGCAAAGCCCTTTATGGACATAAATTGCACCGCCCTCCCTGACACGCTGATCGAAAGCGAGCTTTTTGGCTTCGAGAAAGGGGCTTTTACCGATGCGAAGCAGATGAAGAAGGGGCTCTTTGAACTTTCTGACGGCGGCACCATCTTTCTTGACGAAATAGGAGATCTGAAGCTCAGTACGCAGGCAAAGCTTCTTAAGGTCATCGAGAACAAGACCTTCAAGCGGATTGGCGGCATCAGGGACATTACTGTCGACCTGAGGATTATTGCTTCTACCAACAAGAAACTTTCAGAAGAGGTGAAGAAGGAGAACTTCAGGGAAGACCTCTATTACCGCCTGAAGGTTATTCCTGTTGTCATGCCCCCGCTCAGGGAACGGCCTGAAGATATCACTCTCCTTGCGCAGTTCTTTATTGACGGGTTCAACAGGGATTTCAAGAAAAATGTAAAGGGACTGTCGACTGAGACGGAAAAGGCATTTCTCGCATATTCCTGGCCGGGCAACGTCAGAGAGCTGAAAAATGTGATCGAGCGGGCAATGATCCTTGAGAATGATGAATATATCCTCCATGAACATCTGCCAATTGAATTTTCGGCAAAAAGTGAGGTGCCTGCAGAGATTTCTTCAGGCCAGATCACGCTGCCTGTTGCAGGTCTCGATATAGAAGAAGTTGAAAAGGAGCTTATCCGGCAGGCCCTTGAGCAGACGAAATATAATCAGACAAAGGCTGCCCGTCTTCTGAATCTCACAAGAGATGCCCTCAGATACCGGATGCAGAAATTCGGCTTCCTGCAGGATAAAGTCTGAGATCCGGTCTTTATTTAATCCAGGAGATGTATTAAGATATCGCCATGAATGTTCTTGTTGTTGACGATGAACAGCTTGTGAGGTGGTTCCTTGACCGTGCGCTCAAAAAGAGCGGGCATGAGGTTATGACCGCGTCGAACATCGCTGAGGCTGCGGAAAAGCTCAGAACCGTGAAGATAGACCTGCTTTTTGTTGATCTGCGTATGCCTGAGGGAGGCGGGGTGGAGCTTATCCGGCAGCTTGAAAACGCTCAGCAGAAGCCGAAGATCATCGTCTGCTCGGCCTTTATCACGAACGAACTTGAGGATGAGTTCAGGTCCAAAGGCATCTGCACCCTGAGGAAACCTTTTAAGCTTGACGAGCTGAATGATACGCTGAAGAAGTGCCTGGAGCAGTGAAGTCGCCAGTGGCGATCATGCCTGTTCTGTCTTATTTCTGCCTCAACCTTAACCTCTCGCCTGTTTTTATATCGTGAAAGCCCTGGTCACCGGTGCAACGGGGTTTATCGGCAGCTTTCTTGTCGAAGCCCTCAGCAGAAAAGGCTATGACGTCACCTGCCTTGTCAGAAAAACATCAAATATAAAATGGCTGAGACATCTCACCCTGCAGTACCTGTATGCTGATCTCGATGATACTGATTCTTATGCTGAAAATCTGGGCGGGTTTGCCTATATTTTCCATCTGGCCGGACTCACCAAGGCTGATACGGCGAAAGACTTTTATCATGCCAATGCAGAATGCACGCAAAAGCTTATCACTGCGACAGCAGAGAAGAACCCGGCATTGAAGAGGTTCCTGCATGTCAGCAGCCTTGCTGCTGCCGGTCCGAGTCTTGACAGCAGACCCTTGCTCGAAGATCTTCCTGCCTGCCCGGTCTCCGTTTACGGGAAGAGCAAGCTGGAGGGTGAAAAGGCGGTGCTCTCCTTAAAGGGGCAGCTGCCGGTCACCATCATTCGTCCCCCTGCGGTGTATGGCCCCCGGGACACTGATTTTTTTCTTGTCTTCAAGGCAGTACAGAACAGGCTGTTTCCCTACTGGGGGAGATCCTCCTATTCTCTTATATATGTTGAAGACCTTGTGCAGGGAATGATTTTGGCAGCAGAAAAGGAAGTTGCCGCTGAAAAGATCTATTATCTTGCTGACAGCAGGATCTATACGAATGATGAAGTTCTCGCTGCGGTCTCCTCGGCTCTCGGCAGAAAGGCATTTCGATTGAGGCTGCCCCGGTCTGTCCTTCCGATAATTGCGGCTCTGCTTCAAAAAATCCGCAAAAAAGGTATAATTAACCCTGATAAAATTCAAGAGATACGATACCCTCACTGGACGTGTGACCCGGCAAGGGCAATGAAGGAACTCGGTTTTTACGTGGAGACACCCCTTGGGGAGGGGTTTAAGAAAACAGCAGACTGGTACAGGAAAGAAAAATGGCTATAGAAAAAAATACTGACATCTTTGAGAAATGCTCCAAATTCACCAGGGCCAGGGAGCTCATGGCAGTCGGCCTTTATCCCTATTTCAGGATGATCGAAAGTGCTCAGGACCCTGAGGTTGTTATCAAGGGCAGGAAGATGATCATGGTCGGGTCGAATAATTATCTCGGCTTGACGAACCATCCGAAAGTGAAAGAGGCATGCATTGAAGCGGTCAGAAAATACGGCTCGGGCTGTGCGGGTTCCCGTTTTCTCAACGGAACGCTTGATATCCATGTGCAGCTCGAGGAGAAACTCGCCCGTTTTATCCGGAAAGAGGCGGCCCTTGTCTTTTCAACCGGGTTTCAGGTGAACCTCGGCGTAATATCTGCGCTGGTCAGCAAGAACGATCTCGTTATTATTGATAAGATGGATCATGCAAGCATTATAGACGGCTGCAGGCTTACATACGGCAGTGTGAAGAAGTATAGACATAATGACATGACAGACCTTGAACGGGTGCTTCAGGAACACGCTGACAAGAGAAAGATCATCATTGTTGACGGCGTCTTCAGCATGGAGGGAGACATCGTAAACCTGCCGAAGGTCGTTGAGCTGGCCAAGGCCTACGGTGCGCGGCTTATGGTGGACGATGCCCATGGCGTCGGCGTGCTCGGCAAGACCGGCAGGGGAACTGCGGAGCATTTTGGTATTGAGAAGGATGTTGATCTCATCATGGGAACATACAGCAAGTCCCTTGCATCCATCGGTGGCTTTATTGCCGGATCGGCTGAGGTGATCCATTACATCAAGCATTTTTCCCGCGCACTTATTTTCAGCGCAAGCCCGCCGCCTGCCTCGGTTGCTGCAGTGAGCGCTGCGCTCGATATTATCGAAAGCGAGCCTGAGAGGATCGATCAGCTCTGGAAGAACACCCACAAGATGCTGAAAGGATTCCGTGACCTCGGGTTTGAGACGGGTCCGAGCGAGACACCGATCATCCCGGTCATTGTCGGCGAAAATGAGATAGCGTTCAAGGCTGCGATGATGCTGCAGGAAGAAGGAGTGTTCGTTAATGTTGCTATAAGCCCTGCAGTTCCTGAAGGCCACGCGCTGATCAGGACAAGCTATATGGCGACCCATACTGAAGAGCAGCTTGACAGGGTCCTGGCTGCCTTTGAGAAGGTCGGAAAGGCCCTCGGTCTGATCGGCTGATACCTTGGAAGTCAAAGAAGTCACTGCAGCAAAAGACCTTGATCGTTTCATAGAGCTTTCATATTCCCTTTATAAGAACTACCCCCACTATGTTCCTCAACTCAGAAAAGAGCTGAGGGATCAGCTTTCCCGCAACAACCCTTTATTTATGCATGCTGTTGTCAAATATTTTGTGGCGGAAAAAGAGGGCAGGATCGCCGGCAGGGTCTGCTCCATTATCAATCAGCGTCACTGCGAATTTCACCAGGAGGCTGCAGGCTTTTTCGGCTTCTTTGAGGCAGAGAACGACCGTGAAGTGGCCAAAGCCCTGCTCGATGCCGTATCTGCTGAGCTCAGGGCAGAAGGCATGAAGGTCATGAGGGGTCCGATGAACTTTTCGACGAATGAAGAGTGCGGCTTCCTGATCGAAGGATATGACGAGCACCCCATGCTTATGACGCCGTATAGCCCTCCCTACTATAACGATCTTATGGAAGCATACGGCATGGTAAAGGCAAAGGACCTCTATGCCTTCATCCATGAGGTGCAGCAAAGCCTGCCCGAAAAAGTGCTGCGCGTTGCTGCAATCGCCGAGAAACGCGGGATCACCGTCAGGCCGGTTAACAAAAAGAGGTTCGATGAAGAGATGCTGGTCTTCAGGGAGGTGTATAACGATGCATGGGAGAAGAACTGGGGTTTTATACCTCTTACCGATGAAGAGATCTTTTACCTCGGCGAGCGGTTGAAACAGATCGTTGTGCCTGAACTGACCCTGATCGCTGAGGATAAGGGGATCCCTGTAGGTTTTCTGGGTATGGTTCCTGACTTCAATGTTGTGCTGAAAAAAATGAACGGTAACATAAATCCTCTTACGATCATAAAGGCGCTTTATTATTCGCGAAAGATCAGAGACCTCAGGCTCCTGCTCCTGGGCATTAAGAAGCCTTACCGTAACAAGGGAGTCGACGCATTGCTCTTCAGGGAGGGATTCAGGGGGATGGGGCGCGGAAAATATCGGAGAGTGGAGTTCTCCTGGATACTTGAGGACAATATCCCGGTGCAGCGGATCGTGGAGATGGCTGGCGGCAGGCTGTACAAAAAATACCGGATCTACGAGAAAACGCTATAGCTTTGCGACGATCGTCGATGCGATCAATGTATCTTTTTCAGCACCAGCACGGCATTTACCCCGCCAAAACCAAAGGAGTTCACCGCAGCAATCCTGATGTCTGCAGATTGTGCTTCCCGTACAACAGAAAGTCGTATCTTCTCGTCCTGCTCTGTCAGATTGATCGTCGGAAGCAGGATGCCTTGCCTGATCGCCATGGCAGTGCAGGCGGTTTCGAACGCGCCTGAGGCCGCTAACATGTGACCGGACATGGATTTGATCGCAGTGACCGGAATGCGTGCTGCCCGATCCCCAAAGACGTGATGGATGGCCCGGCACTCGGCTATGTCTCCAACAGGGGTTGATGTCCCATGGCTGCTTATAAGGTCCACATCCTCAGGCATGACCCCCGCAGAGGTCAAAGCGCTGTTCATTGCCTGCGCCTCTCCTTCGGCAAGCGGCCGTGTCTGATGAAAGGCATCAACTGAGTTGCCGTATCCCAGGATCTCCGCATAGATCTTTGCGCCGCGTTTTTGTGCTGTATTATATTCCTCAAGGACGATAACGCACGCACCTTCGGAAAGCACAAAGCCGTCCCGCTCCCTGTCAAAGGGCCTGCTTGCAGTCTGATCAGAGATCTTCGATAAAGCTCCGGCAGCGCCATATCCTTCGATGCAGACCCTGCAGACCGGCGCATCAGTGCCGCCCGCAAGGACGGGCCCTGCGAAGCCGGCCCGGATCAGACGGAAAGCCTCACCGATCGCATTTGTGCCTGATGTGCAGGCGTTTGAGATGCCGAGGCAGTACCCCCTCAGTCCGAGTTTTTGAGCAGTATATGAAGCTGCCATGCTAATGGTCGTTGAGGGCATCAGATAGGGAGATAACCGGAGTTTTCGCTGAGTACCGGCTGCCGAGTGCTGACGGCTGAGAGCTTTCTCTATTGTCCCGATACCGCCTCTGCTGGAGCCGATGATCACACCGCCGTTTTCAAGTAACACGTGATGCGTGATGCGTGATGCGTCCGATGAAATGAGTCCTGCATCTTCCGCTGCCATATGCGCCGCAGCTACAGCGTATTGCGCAAAAGGGTCGAGCCTTCGTCTCTCCTTTATGTCGAGACAGGGCGCAGGATCAAAATTTTTCAGTTCGCCGCAGACCTTCCAGGGCATGCCTGTTGTATTGAAGTGCGTGACAGGAGCGATGCCTGATTTCTGCCTGCCGGCCGCCTCCCAGGCCGATCGGAATGTGTTGCCCATCGGCGTTACGGCGCCTATGCCTGTTATTGCAATACGATGCATTGTAAACTATGCTAACACAAAAGGTTTACCATTATCTTATTGTCCTTGTGCTGCATCACGGCGAGAGGATCCTCAGGCATGAGAAAGACAGGACTTGCATAAAGATTTTTAATTAGAGGATAATAAAAAGCTTGTAAAGAATTGCAAGGAGAGGGCGTGGCAGGGGAACTCTTGAAAAAAAGGCGGGTAGAGCTGGGGCTCGACCTGAAGCAAACGGCAGATCTCCTGAAGATCAAGGAGGACTACCTTGCGTCCATTGAAGAGGATTTATTTGATAAGCTTCCTGTTGCCGTATATACCATAGGCTATATACGGTGTTATGCGACGTATCTGCAAATTGATCCTGAACCGATCATTGCCATCTATACCGGACATCTTACGCAGCCCAAACCGTCCACTATTTTCCCCGTAGCGTCTTCGAAGAAAAAAATTCCGTTTTATTATTATGTTATCCCTGCATTGGTGCTTGTTCTCGTTATATTGGCTGTCGTCATCCTGAGACAGGACAGATCAGGGCCTGAGAAAAAAATAGCAAAACTGCCTGTTCAGTCCGTGCAGCCTGTCCAGCCAGAGATCCGTCAGTCTCCCCTTGGTCAGGAATCTGTGCCGCCAAATACTCAGGGAACACCGCCAGTTCCGGGCAGTCAGGCAACGGGTAATCTAACGCCTCAGGCGGCCGGCGTACACAGCCTTGAGATCATTGCGAATGACCTGACCTGGATGCATATCAGATTTTCAAACGGCAGCCATGAAGAGATCCTGCTCAGGCCGGGTATGACCAGGGTATGGCAGTTTTCTGACAAAGCTGTGCTCAAGCTTGGCAACGCAGGCGGCATCAGGATGAATCTTGACGGCAGGGATATCGGCTCACCGGGGAGTCTTGGTCAGATCATGACCCTGAGCTTACCTGAAAATCGGCAGATCAACAGGCAGGGTGAGTAGCAGGAAGCTGTGAAAGATATCATCAACAAGCGGTCATTTCCGAGACGCAAGCTTGATCTTGAATTTGACCTTATTATAACCGGCCAGGCTTTTCCTGCTTTTGTAACCGATTTTTCCCTTACCGGTATGGGCATTCTGATCAAGGGCAAGTCAGATATTGATTCCCAGATCCTGGATCTGAAGATCAGGGACATCAACCTGAATGCCATGGGAAAGATCATCTGGAAAAGGGAGATGTTCTCTGGGCTTAAAGTCGGCGTTACCAGGATGGGCCCACTGGAAGGAACGTTGGGCTCTTACCAGCGCTCAGACCTTCTGGTAGGCATACGGCGGGCCCGCAAAACAGGAGTCCTGCATATCGAAACAGAGCAGTCGCTCAGGAAGATATACTTTAAGGACGGAGAAATGGTCTTTTCGTCATCCGACCAGGAGCAGGAACAGCTCGGTGCCGTGCTTCTTGCATCAGACAAGATATCGTTGCGACAGTATCAGAACACCCTGTCACTTGCACAGGAGACGGGAAAAAGCCAGGGCACAGTAATGGTCGAAATGCGGTACATCTCCCCCCAGGAACTTGTGCAGGCAGTGCATCAGAGAGTTGAGTCGATCATTATGAACCTCTGCAATGTCGAAGATGCGAAGTTCTTCTTCAGGGAAGAGGCGCTGCCGAGAGGTGAGATCGTCATGTTGAAACTGAACGCAAACGATCTATTGTATCGCGGTTCCAGAAAGGCGGAACATATCGACTCCTTTAAGAACAGATTTCTTCATCACCACACCAAAGTATTCATCTCATCTGAAACACGCGGTATTCTTGATCGCCTCGTGCTGGAGGCGCAGGACCGGGAGATTCTGTCGCTGATCAACGGGAAAACGTCGTTGAACGAAATCCTCTCAATGTCTCCATTGAAGGAGGAAGATACCCTCAGATCGGTCCATGCACTCTTCAATGCCCAGTTGCTTGAGGTGGAGGCAGAGTGGGCAGAGGAGGAAAAGCCCCAGGAGCAGGAGACTGCAGCCGATGGCAACGCTCTTGATCCTGAACTTTCCGAAAGGATAGACAAGCTTTACCGGGGGCACAAAACTCTCGGATATCAGGGGATACTCGGTCTGCTGCCGGGTGCCACATCGGCAGAGATCAAAAGTGCTTATCATGCCATGGCAAAAGAATACCATCCTGACAGATATCTGTTCATTCGGTCCGAGGAGTTACGGGAAAAGCTCAATGTTATTTTTGCCTATATCAGTGAGGCATACCGGGAGCTTTCGCGGTCCGGAAGTCTCAACCTACAACAGCCGCAGGCCTCAGCCTCTGCTGCTCAACCGGAATCTCAGCGCATGAACAATAAGACTATGGCGCAGGACAAATACCGGCAGGGCCGCGATAGTCTGGGTACCCAGGACTATGAGAATGCCATGACCTTTTTTGGTCAGGCAGTGTACCTCGATGAATCAGTGCCTGATTACCATTATTATTACGGTATTGCCCTGCTCAGGAACAAGAAGATCAAGGAAGCCGAGGCATCAATTCGCCGGGCCCTTCACCTTTCTCCCTATAATGCTGATTATTTTGCGGAGCTTGGTCATATCTATCTGAAACTCGGTTTTATGACCAGGGCAAAGAATACCTTTGATAAAGCGCTCAGGATCAATCCTTCACAGGCACATGCAGCTGACGGGATGAGAGCGATCCTGGAACTGCAAAAAGATTAGCGCGCCTTAAAGCCGGGGCAACCTTCAAAGCCAAGGCATCCCCCTGCCTTTTTTCTGAGCATACAGTCAGTATTGATGCATATGGAGATTGTCTCCCCATATGCCTTGCGGGATGTCCTGGCCGGTTTGGCCGAAGATAACTTCGCAGTTTCGCACTTTTCGGCAATATTCTTATGTTTTACGGAACGTGTTTTCATATCCTTTGCTGAAAGCCAACTGCAGGCTGGCCAAAAGCAGGTGCTTTAAGCAACGAGCTGCCAACTGTTGGGGCCGTAGGCGACCCCCAGAGGGCTGGCAGAGTGTGAACCTGCTTCCGGCTGGTTGAAAAAAATATTTTATATCATAATATAATTAACCACAGTTATGAAAGAAACCGATAGAGATATCATGACGGCAGACGACCTCTTAGAAAAAGCTGAGCAGACTATTCGCAAAAACGGTCTTATTGCAGAGGGCGATTCAGTCCTCGTGGGCTTTTCCGGCGGCCCTGATTCTACCTGCCTTTTGTATGTCCTGCACGCCCTCAAAGAGAAATATCAGCTGCAGATATATGCGCTTTATATCGATCATAACCTTAGGCCTGTTGAGGTGCCGGGGGAGATCGAATTCTGCAGAAAGTTCTGTGAGGGTCTTGGGGTTCCGTTCATGGTTGAGTCGATCGATGTTATCTCATACAGCAAAGAGCATCGTATGAATAGACAGGAGGCTGCGAGAGAACTCAGGTATCGGGCTTTCGGAAAAACAGCCGCTGAAATAAGAGCGGACAAGGTGGCACTTGCGCACAATGGTGATGACCAGGCAGAAACCCTGTTGATGCGGCTCGTCAGGGGGGCCGGACCAACGGGACTTTCCGGCATACCGGCGAGACGGGATAATATAATACGGCCGCTTCTGGAGATCGGCAGAGATGAGATCGAGAGATTCCTTGAGCGCAGGAACATCGTCCCGGTTACGGATTCCTCTAATCTCAAAGAGGACTATTTCAGGAACATGATCAGACTGAGACTCATGCCCATGCTGAAGCAGGCGAATCCCAACCTGCTGCAGCCGCTTACCCATACCATGGCGATCATGAGGGAAGAAGAGCGCTATTTCGGTATCCTTGTAACAAAGACGCTGATGAAGCTTATCAGCAGAAAGTCTGAGAAGAGGATCGAGCTTTTCCTTTCGCCAATGGAGGCAATGGAAGTGGTCATTCTCAGGAGGGTGCTCAGGCGTGCCATCTGCGAGACAGAAGGTCTGAGAGGCATAGGTTTTCTCCATATCGAGGATATTATTGCCCTTATCAGAAACGGGAAAAACGGAGACAGGCTTGTTCTGCCCAGGAATATTCGGGTGATCAAGGAATACGCGCTGCTTGTCATTACGTCCGAGGAACCCGTGCGTATTGCAGAGTACGCGCTTGACCTGCCGGGTAAGGCTGTTATCGTGAATGCCAGGCAGGTGGTGACTGCTGAGCGGGAAGGGGGCGACGTGCAGTTCGGCGACGGAAGATCGTCAGTCCTTCTTGATGCAGAAAAGGTGAGTTTCCCGCTTACGGTGCGGCCTCGAAGAACAGGAGACTATTTCTATCCTGTCGGATTCGGCAGGAAGAAGAAGCTGCAAGACTTTTTTGTCGATCTCAAGATCGCACGCGATGAACGCGACAGTATTCCGATCATTGTTTCCGGCGATGACATTGTCTGGGTTGCCGGATATCGGGCTGACGACAGGTTCAAGGTGACGGAGACGACAAAAAAGTTTGTGAGACTTGGTATAGTAAAGGGGAAATTTTAGAAAATGGCATGGCGGCGGCTGTCAGCCAAGTTCAAAAAGCGTTACAAAACGCAATTTGGTATTCAGGGCTTTGTTGGGTTTTTCTGATGTAGACGTTAACTCTTGTGTCTTAGGAGGTTATTTTGGCAGAACAGATTAGGGTAAGGTTTGCACCAAGCCCGACAGGACATCTTCATATTGGCGGGGCACGTACAGCCCTGTTCAACTGGCTCTATGCGCGGCATCACGGCGGGACCTTTATCCTCAGGATCGAGGACACAGACAGGACCCGCTCGACTGACGAATATATCGAGGCGATCATTGAGGGCATGAACTGGCTCAATCTTGGCTGGCAGGAGGGGCCTTTTCGCCAGACAGACCGGTTTGACGTATACAGAAGTTATGTCGACAAACTGGTACAGGAAGGCAAGGCGTATCACTGCTACTGTTCAGCCGAAGAACTTGAGCAGCGCAGGCATCTTGCGATAGCCCAAGGCAAGCCGCAGAAGTATGACGGCAGATGCAGAGACCTTAAAGAGCCTGTGCCAGGCCGCACGTCTGTTGTCAGGTTCAAGACCCCGCAGCAGGGCGAGACGGTTGTTGACGATCTGATCAGGGGCAGTGTGGTCTTTGAGAACAGCCAGCTTGATGACCTGATCATCCTGAGATCTGACAACACGCCTACTTACAATTTCACGGTAGTCGTAGATGACGTTGATATGCGCATTACCCATGTCATACGCGGCGACGACCATCTGAACAACACGCCCAAACAGATCCATATCTACAAGGCGTTGGGATATGAGATACCCAAATTCGCCCACCTGCCGATGATACTCGGCGCAGACAAGACGCGGCTTTCAAAACGTCATGGCGCAACTTCGGTCTTGGCCTATTACGAGATGGGGTATCTGCCTGATGCCCTGGTGAACTATCTGGTTCGCCTTGGCTGGTCACATGGCGATCAGGAGGTCTTCAGCCGCGAAGAATTGGTCAACTATTTTTCCTTTGAGAATGTGGGCAATGCAGCAGCAGTCTTTAACCCGGAAAAGCTGCTCTGGCTGAATCAGCAATATATCATGGCAGCTGCTCCTGAAAAGCTCGCAGAACTGGTGATACCTTTTCTGAAGAAGGAAACCATTATGGCTGAGGAACAGGCGCTGGACATGGAGTGGCTTGCGAAGGCGGTGAAGACCCTGCAGGAGCGGGCAAAGACCCTGGTTGAGCTTGCCAGGTCACTTCGGTACTATATTGTTGAGGATGTGACCTTTGACGGGAAGGCAAAGGAAAAGTTCCTGAACGAAAAGAGCCTGCCTCTGCTCAAGGATCTGAAGGATGCGCTTGCATCGCATGCAGATTTCTCCCATGCAGGGCTTGAACCTGTCTTCAGGGGTATAGTCGAAAAGCATGGCGTGAAACTCGGCGCGCTTGCCCAGCCGGTTCGCGTTGCCATGACCGGGGGCACCGAAAGCCCGGGCATCTATGAGGTTTTGGAAGTGCTGGGGAACGAGAAGACCCTGAGGAGGCTCGAAAAGGCGATCAACATAATTTCGTGATAGCAGGCTATGAGCAGCAAGGGAGTAGAACCATTGTTTGATCGAGCTGCTACCGTTTCAGATAGTCATCTGTCCCAAAAATATTCATGCCTGCTCAATTTACGTATCATTGAATTTGGCAATCTATCATAATGTCGTCCCAGGGTGTATCCAACATATTTCAGAACAGTTCTGATGACGAATTCCGGAATCAAATAATATTTTCTGTTCTTCATCAGAAAATCAAAGGCTGATCGCACATATCTTTTCCCTTCTCCGTCCGCTTTTCCAAACTCTTCAATAAGCCACTGCTCTGATGTGTGGAAGACGCCGATATCGAAATATCTTTTTAATTCCTGAAGAACAGTATAATTATGGGAATGATAGACCATAGCGTCGGGAACATACGCGATCTTATATCCGGCAAGCAATAATTTGGCACCTGCATAAGTGTCTTCACCGAGGATCAGCTTTTCCCTGAACCAGGAGATCTCATCCAACGCGCTTTTCCGGTAGCCCGCAAAGGAGTTTGAGAGAAAAGGCGTCTTGATGCCATATATGGTCTTGTCGCTCAGGCTTCTGATATAGGGGGTTTCAGGATAATTAAATAGTCTCAGGTGTGCCCCAAAAGCCGAAGCATCCGGATAGGGCAGTTGCCTGCCGAAGGCAGCGGCTAACTTTTGATCTTCAAAAATTCTCACAATATTCCCGATGCTGTGTCTGTCACAGGGAAGGGCGTCTTGCGTCATGTAGATCAGGATATCGCCTTGAGCAGATTTACCTGCCTCTGTCCTTGTCCCCCCATGGTCAAAATCTTTCGTCTGCACAACCAGGACCTCTGCCCCAAAAGATTCAGCGACCTTAACGGTTTTGTCAGATGATGAGGAATCGACTACGATGATCTCGGTAGGGACTGTCTGAGATCTCAGAGCCTGACAAAGACGCTGAATCTGTTGTTCAGCATTATATGTAGGGATAATGACACTTGTCATGCAATAGATGGCAGGGGCAGATCATCTGTTTTTCTGTATTCCGCAGTCGGCTATATCCGGTCCCTGAGTCATAAGTATATCCTTTGTTTCAGATCTTCGCCAGTCCAGGTAAAGACACACTTGGCTAAAATGCGAAAAAGCGCTTTGAGTCGAAACACCTGATCTTTTTTGCAGATATTCAAACTCACCAATGAGGCAATATTCCCCAGATAAATGGGGCAATATGCAACAGCATATCACGGTTGTCGCTGAAATATCTTGTAGCTACCGCAGGTTATGATCATAGTGCAAGTGGCACTGGAATTGCCTACTATCAGGTATCGTGTACAATATACTTCTCTGCACCCAAAGCCCGATATTGATCAAAGGCTTGTACGGCATCCTGCGCGATGAGGGATACAATGTTGATCTGTCAGATTACCCTGCCCATGCTGTTCAGCAGATCATAAAGAACTCCTACGAAGCTGTGATTATCGATTCTCAGGCCTTTGGCATGCCTGCCGAGGATGCAATAAAGGTCATCAAGACGATCGCGCCTGACATCAGGGTAATCCTTGTCGGATATCCCGAAGAACAGACAGATGCTCTCAGCACCAAGGTGCCTATAGATCTTGAGAAGCTGAGGTGCCTGGTCCATAGCATGCACAAAAGTGCCATTACTTCGCATATATAAGGAGGAATCACCCGTATGACCATGACACCGAGAGAGACGATCCTGAAGGCCTTTGCCATGCAGCCGACCGAGAGAGTTCCGGTAACGTTGTTCGGCGGCGGCATGTGGTCTATCAAGGACTACGGCACGACCTTTGAAGAGCTTTCGACCAATGTGGACAAGAATGTTGAGATGTGTGTAGCCGAGGCTGAAAAGATCAGATCAGACATTGTGTATGTCGGCTCAGGGTTTAACAATTTTCATGCGATCGCATTAGGCAGAAAACTGGGTGTCGGCGTGAAGTTCCGTGAGATCGGTGCGCCTGACATGACTGCCCACGTTGTGAGTTCTGAAGAGGACATTGCAAAGCTCGACATGGAAGATCTGTTCCGTGACCCTGTTGTCCTGTCAGTGATGGATGCAACACGGAAGGTCAGGCAGAAGATCGGCGACAAGTATCTTGTTACCATGACCTGTTGGGGCCCCTTCACCCTTGCAGCCCGCTTTGTTGGTGAAGAGACCTTCATGAAGGCAACATTCAAGAAACCTGCCTTTGTCGAAAAGATGGTGGACTTCTGCGCAGACCTGCTGATCAAACTCTACGAGCCGCTTGTAAAAGATGGTGTGGAGGCGCTCAGCATTGCTGATCCTACGGCATCAGGCGATCTGATCAATGCAAAACAGATGGCAAGGTTCGCTGTGCCGCCGCTGAAGAAACTGAGCGACTGGGCAAGGTCAAAGGGCGCCCATACGATCCTCCATATCTGCGGGAATACTGCAGACCGGCTCGATCTCTTCCCGCAGACCGGATGTTCCACCATATTCTTTGATCAGAAGGTGGATATTGCCAAGGCACGCGAGGCCCTTCTCGGCAAGATGTCCTTTGGCGGGAACGTTGCACCGGTGCATGTGCTCCTGAACAAGACCGAGGCAGAGGTTGAGGCTGCCTGCAGAGAGGTGATCGATGTGGCAGGCAAGGACAACAGGGGCTTTATCCTTGTGCCTGGCTGTGACATACCGCCTACGATCACATTTGAAAATCTGAAGAAGTTCCATGACGTTGCGCTGAACTGGAAGTATTAGAAAATGGGGGATAGGAGCTCGGGATTAGGGGCTGGATATTTTACCAAACTCTAATCAACCAATCCCTAACCCCAACAAAGAATACCCCTGAGGGAGGTGAGGAAATATACAGGGGATCGGAAAGATGTAACGGGAGGTAAAAAAGAATGGGATTGCTCGATTTTGTAAAAAGCATTCTTGGCCTTGCGCCAGGAGAACAAACCACGGAGGTAAGTAAAATGGCAGAGAAGATGACAACAGAACAGGTTAATGCGTACATGAAGCAGCAGTGCGGTTTTGTTCCGAGGATGTTTCAGGTTATCAACACCGTAACGCCGGACCCCGGCCGGACCTTTGCAGATTTCTATGCAAGCATCTTTGGCGACGGCGCACTTTCGAGAAAGGTTAAGGAGTTGATGTTCATGTCAGGCGGCGTTGCTTATTGCTCACCGCGCTGCATCATCCATGCTATCCCTGCTGCTGAGGCAGGCGCGACCTGGAACGAGGTCTTTGAGGCAGCAGCAGTGGGCATGATCCTGGCAGGTTTTGTACCTGGCGGTCCCGGCATCCCCTATGCCTTTGAATATGCCCTGAAGTGCCTTGATATCTTTGACAAGTTCAAGAAGGGCGAGAAATGGGAGTATCTGCCTGCTCCGAAGTTCGACCACGGAGTGTATTAAGAAAAAAAGGCTGAGGTCAAGGTTGAGGAACAGAAAAACAGGTGTTGATTATGAGTTTTTCCCTCGACCTTAGCCTTAACCTCGACCCATAAAAAAAAGGGACAGCGTCCAGAAAACAGGAACGACTGCCCCATGAGCGAAAGTAAAAATAGTTTAGCATAAATTACCGATAAAGGAGAGAGAATGTTCAGATTTGAAAAAGAACAGAAGGTGTTTAACCTTAACGGCATTCCTGTGGGCGGCCAGCCCGGAGAGAACCCGCCGCTTATGATAGCTTCACTGTTTCATAATAAGGACAGTGTTACCAAGACCGACCGGAAAGGCAATTTTGACCGCGACAGGACCAAAGAGATGTTAAAGCAGATGGAGCAGATCTCCGAGGCCACAGGCGTTCCTGCCATGGTCGCCATGGTTGCCAACACGCCGGACGAGGCAAAGACCTATATTGATTTTTATCTGGAGAATACGTCCATGCCCTTTGGCATTGACATGTGGGTGGCTGAGCAGCGTGCAAAGGCAACCGAGTACGTTGCAGAGATCGGTGTGCAGGACAAGTTCCTGTACAACAGCATTACTCCCTGGGACAAGGATATCAAGGGCCAGGTGCAGCGTCTTAAAGACCTCGGTATCAGGCATGTTGTCATTCAGGCATTTGACGATCAGGACCAGTCGCCGGCAGGCAGAGTGAAGTCTTTCGAGTCGATCATGGCGCAGGGCGCAGATTCCTTTGATACGATCATCGTGGACACGTCGGTCATGAACATGCCTTCTACCTCCTTTTCCTGTGTTGCCAACAGGCTGATAAAGGAGAAGCACGGATTTCCCTGCGGCGGTGCGTACTCTAATGGAACGCATATGTGGGGCGAGATAAAGCAAAAGTGGGGACTTGACGGGTTCAAGGCTATGGACGCGGTTGTACAGGGCATGGGTTCAGCGCTCTGGTCAGACTTCAACTTCTGCGGCCCGGCAGTCACGGCACCCCGTGTATTTCCGGCTGTTGCAAGCGCACACATACTGCTTTCGACTCTGGTCTATGACGAAACCGGGACAATTTATGATAATCCGAACCTGCCGATCCGCAAGCACTTTGCTGACTTCATCGCAAAGATGCAGGAAGGCGGAAAGAGGAAAAAAGGAAAATAAAGTCGTCAGCGATCAGTCATCAGCTGTCAGCTCTGAGGACACCGTTATCGACTGCTTACTGACTACTGATTGCTGGATGCCTAAAGCTGATAGCTGACGACTGAATACGTAAAACTGGAAATTGAAAGGAGAAACTTGGTTCATGAATTCACGCGAAAGAGTATTGAAAGTGTTTAAAAAGGAGGCGGTTGACAGGGTCCCCTGTTTCAGCGGCATGGGCAACATCACCGAGACCGGTATCAAGGAGCTCGGTTACAAGTTTGCCGGCATCCATCTTGATGCGAAGCAGATGGCAGAGACTGCTGCAACCACCTACAAGCTGTTTGGCTACGAATGCGGTGTTGTGCCGGTCGACCTCTGTGTTGAGGCAGAGGCAATGGGCTGCGTTATCAATGTATACCCGCATGCAGAAGGTATTCTGTACCCGACGATCAAGGAAAAGCTTATCCATAACGAGGCTGAGATGGATACGATCAAGCTGCCTGAGGGTTTTTCTGAAAAGGGAAGGATCCCGTTGATGCGGGAGGCGATTGGACTCCTGAAGGCTGATATCGGCAAGGACGTTGTGGTCGGTTCGTATGTGCTCGGCCCCTTTACCCTGGCCGGCCAGATCATGGAGCTGAACGACCTTCTGAAGCTCTCGTTCAAAAAGGCGGATAAGGTTGCGAAGCTGTTAGACCTCTGCGCAGATGCGATCATATTGACCGCAAAGGAATATGAGAAGGCAGGTGTGGACTTCATTACGGTCAGGGAGATGGGTGCGACCAGCGATGTTCTCAGTCCGCGGGTATTCAAGAGCCTTATCCTGCCGCCGCTTCAGAAGGTGATGAAGGCGATCTCTGCATATTCAGTCCTGCATATCTGCGGAAAAACGAACGAGATCGTAACGTCAATGATGGAGGCAGGGCCTACGGCGATCAGCGTTGAACAGAAGAACGATGTTGCAGAGTCACGAAAGAAACTCGGCCCTGACGCCATCATCTTCGGTAATATGGACGCGTACAATGTGCTGGTTTCAGGAAGCGAGGACGTTGTGCGCCAGTCAGTCAGAAAATGCATTGACGACGGCGTGAGCGGTGTATGGCCGGGATGCGATATCTGGCCGACCGTGCCGCCGCAGAATATGAAGGCCATGGTGGAAGAGACAATTTCATACGGAGGTAAAAAATAATGGCAGATGAAGCGAGAAAAAAAGAGATCCTTGAGAAGATGAGAAACGGCGTCATCCAGTATGACGAGGACGCATGCAGGGAAGGCGCAAACGAGGCACTTGAAGCAGGACTTGATGCGAACGAGGCGATCTTCGACGGCCTGGTCTCCGGCATGGAAGAGGTGGGCAGGCTTTTTGAGGCGCAGGAATATTTTGTTCCCGAGATACTCATGTGCGCTGACGCTCTGTATGCCGGGCTTGACATCCTGAAGCCTCACTGCAAGCAGATGGACCTTGGCGTAAAGGGGTCGGTTGTCATCGGCACGGTCGAGGGGGATGTCCATGATATCGGCAAGAATCTTGTCAAGATGATGTTCGATGTCGCAGGGTTTCATGTCTATGACCTTGGTCGCGACGTGCCTCTGGACAAGTTTGTTGATGAGCAGCTTAAGACAGACTCTGAACTGGTCTGTTTATCGGCCATGATGACCACATCCATGGTCGGTATGCCGACCGTCATCGAAAAGATCAAGGCCAAGAACCCCAACTGCATGATCATGATCGGCGGCGCTCCTACATCCAAGGACCTTGCTGACAAGTGGGGTGCTGACGGGTATGCAGAAGATGCCAGCAATGCCCTGAAGGAGGCGATCAAGATGGTCGCGTTCCTGAAGAAGCTGAGGGATGAAAAGGCTGCCAAGCAGTAAGCAGTGAATGCAGACCCGCTCAAGCAGTATCTGAAGGGCGAAGGCGCAACGCTTGTCGGCGTAGGCGATGTGACCGCGGCATTGTCCCGAGAGATCATTCACCTGAACCGCGGCATCGCGATAGCGCTGAACAGGAACCTTAACAGGGAAACGATCCGCCTTCTGGCCCGGCTTCAGGGTCTGACTGTATCATGGCTCAGCTCAAGGGGATACCGGAACCTTTCGATCCCCCCTGACTCTGACCGGCAGAACGATAAGCTGATAACAAAGCTGTACAAGCTTTTCTGCCATAAGACGGCTGCAACCTGTTCCGGACTGGGATGGGTCGGCAAAAACGGGCTTTTGATCAACAGGCATTACGGCTCACGGCTTTCCTGGGCTACGGTGCTGACCAATGCCCCTCTTGATGCTGACGAGCCGGTGAGGGAGTCAGAATGCGGAGACTGCGATCTTTGTGTAACGCACTGTCCTTCAGGAGCGGTCAAAGGAGATCATTGGTCCATAAGCAATCCCCGGCGCAAGCTCGTTGTGTATGAGAAGTGCGCGGCGCTCAAGAGCAGGCGCCAGACTCTCGACGGCAAGCCCAACTGCGGGTTTTGCGTTACCGTCTGCCCGTATTCGAGAAGCAGGAAAAAGGGAGAGAGCAGGAAGTAGGAAGTAAGAAGCAGGCAGAAGACAGGATAGAGGAGACGGGAAGAACAGCGATGACTGACCAGCCGTAAGTTATCGTGCTGGCTCCTGACTTCCGGATCCTTATGAAATCGATCTCAAGGAGGAAATATACATGAGTCGTAAATTCAAGGTTATTTTCCAGCCTGCAGGCAGGCGGGGAGAAATAGAAGAGGGTACCACTATCCTCAAGGCTGCACAGCTTCTGGGCGTTGACCTCGAAGCCCTCTGCGGCGATAAAAAAGTATGCGGCAAATGCAAGGTGCGGATCGAGGAGGGATATTTCGAAAAAGACAATCTCGAGTCCGGTATGTCCCATATCATCCCTCCTGAGGCAGGTGCTGACGAACTGAAGCATATCAAACCTGAGGACGGACCGGGTGTGCGGCTGGCCTGTTCAAGCCATATCCATGGCGACCTCAAGGTCTTTGTTCCTGAGCGGTCGCGGGCAGGGAAGCAGGTGGTCAGAAAAGCGGCCAGTGAGCTGACGATTGCGCTCGATCCGGCAGTTAAGAAATATCCTCTGACGCTGACGCCGCCGACATTGCATGACATGACGACGGGGGACTACGAACGGGTGATCAAGGCCCTTGAGGAGACCTATGGTCTGAAAGATCTGAAGTTCGATTTTGAAGTGCTGCTCGGGCTGCAGGATGCGCTTCGTCAGGGCGAATGGACGATTACGGCCACGGTCTGGCAGGACAAAGAGATCGTGAAGGTCGAGGCAGGTCATGTGGATGTATGCTATGGTCTGGCGGTTGATGTGGGGACAACCACCTGTGTCGGTTATCTCTGCGACCTTTCAACCGGCAAGGTGATCAATACCGAATCGATGATGAACCCCCAGGTCCCGTACGGCGAAGATGTCATGTCCAGGATCACGTATGCCATGTCAAACCCTGAAGGTCTGAAGACCATGCAGGATGCCATCATAACCGGCCTGAACGAGATCATCGATAAGGTCGTGAGCGAGGTCAAAAAGGACGGGCCGAACCCCGGCTTTGCGATCGATGACCTGACGATCGTTTTCAATACTGCAATGCATCATATTTTCCTGGGACTGAATCCGGTCTATATCGGCCGCTCACCGTTCATTCCGGCGGTCCAGAAATCACTCGACATCAAGGCCCGGGACCTTGGGCTGAAGATCAATCCGGGTTCGTTTATCCATGTCCTGCCGATTGAGGCCGGGTTTGTCGGCGCTGATAATGTCGGCGTGCTGATCGCCAGGGAGCAGTATTTCCAGGATGATATGGTCCTGATCATCGATATCGGCACCAATGGCGAACTCCTGCTCGGCAACAGGGACAGGGTCTGCTCGACCTCCTGCGCAACCGGCCCGGCATTCGAAGGCGCGCAGATAAAGTTCGGTATGCGTGCAGCACCGGGCGCGATCGAAAAGGTGCAGATCGATCCTGCCACCAAGGAGCCCCAGTACAAGGTGATCGGCAAGGCTGACTGGCATACGCATATTGAGGGCAAGATCGATGCAAAGGGCATCTGCGGATCAGCGATCATTGACGTGATCGCCGAGATGTTTAAGGCCGGCATTATCGATAAGACCGGCAAGTTCGTAACTGACGCCAATACAAACCGGATACGCAAGGATGAGGAAGGAAAACCGGAATATGTTCTTGCATGGGCAGACCAGACCTCGATCAATCAGGACATTACGGTCACGCAGGGAGATGTAAGGGCCCTCCAGCTTGCAAAGGGCGCGCTCTATGCCGGAGTGAAACTTATGATGCAGAAGATGGGCGTCACCCATCTTGACCGTGTTGAGCTTGCCGGTGCATTCGGAAGCCATATTGACCGTGAGGCATCGCTTGCCTTGGGTCTCTTCCCTGATGTTCCGATAGACAAGGTCGTTGTTGTCGGCAATGCAGCAGGTGACGGCTCACGCATGACCCTCTTGAACAGGGGCAAGCGTGTTGAGGCTGATGAACGCGCCCGCTGGGTCGAGTTTGTCGAGATCGCAACGGAACCGGCCTTCGAAAAGGAGTTCATGATGGCCATGCATATTCCGCATATGAAGGACAAGTTTCCGAATCTGAAGGCCCTGCTTGCAGAGCAGAAGGCGCCGATTGCTGCATCGATAAAAGGATAAACTCAGGAAGAGAGGCAGTGTTTTCTGCCTCTCTTCTTCGGGCCATGGGACTGCAAGGATCAATTTCCCCCCCAGGAAATTCCCCTCCCCCTTGCATTCCATGGCTCGTAGGAGAGGGACAGGGAGGAACAATGACAAAGGTGCAGGTTAACCCCGGTGTATGCGGATTTACGGTCGGCATAACGGTTGAAAGGGACAAGGACAGGAACTTCCATATCAGCCTTGATACGGAATGCGAGATGGTTAAGAAGATGGCAGAGGAGATCTCATTTCTCGAGTTCCGGGCTCCTTTTTCAACGATCCTGCATAACCCTGTGTACCGTTCTGCGTCAAAGAATCTGAAACATGCGGCTTGCCCTGTACCGTCCGGAATACTGAAGGCTATCGAGGTCGAAGCAGGTGCCTGCCTTCCGCGACCGGTCAGCATTACGTTCATCGAAGAAGAGGATTAGGGACAATGAAGGCATAAGCGGATTATGATATGATAATTATGCGTTAAAGATCTTTTTCAAGGGGTTGAAAGAATGAAGGTTAGTTCAATGGAAGAGTATCTGAAAACTATTGCAGCCGAGTTCACAGCCAAACTCGAAGAGGCGGTGAAGCAGGGCAGGATCGATATGGATTCCCTGTTTGATGAAAACTACGTCAAGACTGCGGAAGAGGGCAAGTTCAGTGTTCGTTCAAACAGGTTTTTCGATGCCGAGGTGCTGCCCCTGTTGAAACAGTGGGTTAAGAAGGACGAGCGGCTGATTTACGTGGTTGCAATGGACAGGAATGGTTATATGCCGACCCATATCATGCCCGCAAGGGCAATGATCAAGATGACAGACCCTGTATCTCTCAGCGGCGCAAAGAGCCCCTTTTTGCTGAGACAGCCGTTCCGGCGGCCAGCCGCTGCCGGCGGCGAGCTGGCAAAAGATGTTGCGGTGCCGGTCATGGTAAATAAGCGTCACTGGGGATGTCTCAGAATAGGCTATCTGCCTGATGCAGGAGCATAGAATATACGTGCCAGGGAGGACAAGCTTATGTCTTTGATCTTTGCCACGATGGAAGAGTATCTGAAAACTATTGCAGCCGAATTCACAGCCAGACTCGAAGAGGCAGTGAAGCATGGCAGGATCGATATAAATTCCCTGTTTGACGAAAACTATGTCAAGACTGCGGAGGAGGGCAAGTTCAAGGTCCGTTCAAACAGGTTTTTCGATGCCGAGGTGCTGCCCCTGTTGAAACAGTGGGTTAAGAAGGACCGGCGGCTGCTTTATGTGGTTGCAATGGACAGGAATGGTTATATGCCGACCCATATCATGCCTGCAAGGGCAATGATCAAGATGACAGACCCTGTATCTCTTAGCGGCGCAAAGAACTCCCGCCTGCTGGCACAGCCTTTCCGGCGGCCGGCTGCTGCCGGCGGCGAACTGGCAATGGATATGGCGGTGCCGGTCATGGTAAATAAGCGTCATTGGGGATGTCTCAGGATAGGCTATCTGCCTGATGCCGGTGCATAGGCGTTACATGCCGCGAACTGCAGGGCTATGTCTTTGATCTTTTTTTTTGCTGCAATCTTCTCCTATCTCTTTTTTCTGCTCCGTTTTGCCTGGCAGGGCATTGTCTGGCTCAGGGCATCAGGACATGCAGCAGCATATCCCGTTTTTCTCACAAGAGTTCCTGCTGGTGCTTATATCAGTACGGTGCTGGATATCCTTTTTTTCAGGAGGATATTTACTGCCAGCAAGCGCCTCTGGATAGGGTCATGGATATTCCATGTATCCTTTTTTTTTGTAGCACTTCGCCATATGAGATTTTTCTTCTCATCCCTGCCCGACTGCCTGATCTTCCTTCAGCCTGTCGGCGTACTCGCAGGATACCTGCTTCCCCTTTCCCTGTTGTACCTCATTGTGTTGAGAATTGTGCAGAAGAAGGACAGGTATGCCTCTTCGTATAACTATATTATTTCAGGCATGTTGTTATTGATCGGCTCTGCCGGACTGGCGATGCGAATGTTGTTCCGTCCGGATCTGCTCAGTGTGAAGCAGTTCTCTCTCGGCATCTTCGGCCTGAGTCCCCAGCCCCTGCCGGACAGTATGCTGTTTCTTCTTCACATTGGCCTGTTTCTCCTTCTTCTTCCTGTTCTTCCGACCCATATTATCGCTGCGCCTTTTGTGAACCTGGAAGCGAACAGAAGAATGGAAGAGCTGAGGTATGTCATCCATGAAAGATAAGAAAGGATCATTTACCGCTAACCTGACGCCGATGCAGGTGATGGAACTGGATGCCTGCACCCAGTGCGGCGAGTGCCTTCAGCACTGCCCTGTTCAGGAAGTGACCGACAGGCCGTCCATATCCACGCCCGAAAAGATCAGGGTCTTCCGGCAGTTCATCAAGGCAACCGGCGGGCTTAAGGCGCGTTTCTTCAACCCCAGGGAGATAGATAAAGAACTCCTTCAGGACTTTACCAGGGCAGTATTCGAATGCACCACCTGCGGTGCCTGCGGCCAGAAATGCGCTGTCGGTATCTTTACTCAGCGGCTCTGGCCCTATCTCAGGAAAGAGATGTTCGACCGGGGCCTTGTGGACTACGAAATATTGAAGGACATGCCTGAGGCGATAAAAAAGACCGGCAATCCGTATAACTTTCCTGCTGAGGAACGGTTCAAGCCATGGTTCCCGGAGCAGGTGAAGGTGGCGGAGAGATCAGATATAGCCTACTATGCCGGCTGTTCCGGCGTATATGGCGCAAAGCCGATGGTGAGAGGTGATGTGCTTGTGCTTGATGCCATCGGCGACCCGTTTGCCATGCTTTCCGAGGAGGATGAGGTCTGCTGCGGCTTCCCTCTTTTCATATCAGGCCAGCATGACATGCTCGAAGACCTCACGAAAAGGCTTGTTGAGGCGTACAAGGCAAAGGGCACAAAGGTCCTGGTCTGCTCATGCCCCTGCTGCGTGAATGTCATGACAAGGGACTGGCCGGCCTTTTACGGCAAGGAACTGCCGTTCAGGATCAGGCATATGACCCAGCATGTTGCAGATGCCTTAACGCAGAGGAAGATTACGGTAAAGAAGGAATTGAAGGAACGCATCATTTATCACGATCCCTGTTATCTGAGCCGGGGCGTCGGCGTCATTAAAGAGCCGCGGACAGTGCTGAAGTCCATCCCTGGGCTCGAACTTCTGGAGTTCGACCGGCACGGGCTGGAGTCCCGCTGCTGCGGCGCAGGCGGAGCGGTGAGGAAGGTCTTTCACGATAATGCCATAGCCATTGGAAGGCTTGCGATCGACGAGGCTGTTGCAAAAAAGGCTGACAAGCTTATTCTCAGCTGCCCGGCCTGCTACGGCAAGGTCAACGAAGCAATGCAGGATCATGACAAAAAGATCCCGATCATTGACATCATGGAGCTTTTCGCCCAGTATGTAGAGAGGGTTGAACCATGAGCCATTTTACGATCATCTGCAGAGGCTGCGGCAAGGAACTGACAGACGTCTACTGTGCGTTTTGCGAGCACTGCAAAGACTCTTTGCTTGTCACGAAATACAAAGACCCTTTCAGAGATGATTGCGGCTCGGGTATCTGGAAATTCAACTGGCTTCCGGTTCATCAGCCGACGTTTGAGCAGCCCGGCAGCATTGTTTATCGGTCTCAATGGCTTGCACGCCATTTTGGGCTCGAAAATCTTTTTATCGCCTTCAACGGGTATTGGCCTGAGCGGGGGGCTTTGCTTGAAACCTGCACATTCAAGGAGTTCGAGGCGGCCATCGTTCTTCAAAACGCAGTCGAGAATAAAGTGGAAGGGCTTATTGTCGCATCGGCAGGAAATACTGCCAGGGCCTTTGCTCATCTCTCTGTTGTTGCCGGCTTTCCGGCGATAATCGTAGTACCGCGCATGTGCCTCATGGAGATGTGGTATCTCGAAAGTTCGTCTATGGTGCCGACCCTTGCGGTTGGCGATGGCGATTACTCTGACTCTATCGATGTTGCCAAACGGATCTCGGCGATCTCCGGGCTGCCCTTTGAAGGCGGCGTCAAAAATATAGCCAAGCGCGACGGTCTCGGCTCAACGATCCTTGAAGCTGTCTCGAAGATCGGCAGACTGCCTGACCATTACTTTCAGGCGGTCGGCAGCGGCACCGGAGGCATCGGAGTATGGGAAATGTCAGAGCGGTTCCTCAGGGACGGACGGTTCGGCTCGGGACTGCCCAGACTGCATCTGGCACAGAATCTGCCCTTTGCCCCGATGGTGCATGCCTGGGAGAAACAGAGCCGAGAACTGTTCAAGGAAGACCTTAGGCCGGAACTGATCGGTCAGATATCGACGCGCGTTCTTTCGACCCGATATCCTGCCTATTCGGTCAAAGGCGGCGTCTTTGACGCTATGCAGGCCTGCGGCGGCGCCATGTACGGCGTTACGAACAGGGAGGTATTTGAATCGCTGGAACTGTTCAGCAACCTTGAGGGCATAGACCTGGTGCCTGCTTCTGCAGTGGCGGTCGGCGCCTTGAGGCAGGCGGTAGAAAAGGGCAATGTCAGAAAAGATGAGACCGTGCTGCTGAATATCACCGGCGGCGGTGAACTGATGCTCGGCAGAGAAAAAAAGACCTATAATGTTGAACCGACATTTGTCTCGAAGAAGATCACGGACAAGGAGATCGAGGACCTGGTATGCACAATCCTGAAGAAGAACTGATATCCATTCTGAAACAGGAAGGCATTGATTTTACCGCTTCACTGCCGTGCGAAAAATTCAGGGTCCTGCTCGAGATGGTGGCCGGCCGGTTCTTTCATCTGCCGCTTACGCGCGAAGAAGAAGGCGTCGGCATCTGCGCAGGGGCAGCGCTTGCAGGAAAACGGCCTGCCATGTTCATCCAGAGCTCAGGCATCGGCAACATGATCAATGCCCTGTTGTCGCTGACCGGTTTCTATGAACTGCCGCTGGCGATCTTTGTGAGTCAGAGAGGAATTTATCAGGAAAAGATCGCTGCCCAGTTCCCGATGGGAAGAGGGCTGCCGAAGATCCTTAAGGGAGCCGGTATCCGCCATACTGTTATCGGCTCCGCAGAAGATCTCAACGTCATTCCACGGAAGCTGAAGAGTGTGTATAAGAAGAACCAGATACATGCCTTTCTTCTGAGCCCGGCGATATGGGAAGGTTCTTCTGCAAAAAGCACACTTATTCTTGACCAGCGTCCCATAACCTGCATGATCCCTGAAAAGCGGCAGGAGGTCTTGCCCCCGCAATATACACGGTATGAAGTTCTGGAGATGATGGCGCCCTGTCTTGAAGGCAGGGTTGTGGTGTCCAATCTGGGATGGCCTTCCAAGGAACTCTATGCGCTGAAGCACCAGCCATCCAATTTCTATATGTTAGGCAGTATGGGCATGGCAACGCCGATCGGTCTCGGCATAAGCCTTTCATCGGAGAAAGAAGTGGTTGTGATCGACGGCGACGGCAGCCTGCTGATGAACCCCGGTGTGCTTGCTACTGCCGCGCATGCTGCGCCGGAGAACCTGACGATCCTTGCGATCGACAACAGCTCTTATGGCTCAACAGGCAGCCAGGAGACCCTGACCGGTTCCTGCGTTGACCTCGAACTGGTTGCGAGAGGATTCGGCATCGGCAGCACCGTGAAGGCTGCAGCGCGGGAACAGCTGATCGCTGCCATGGCATCGGATAATAGAGGATTGAAGTTCATCCATGCGCTGGCGCTCCCCGGCAATAAGGAAGTGTCGAATATTCCGATAGACCATCTGACGATCAGAGACGCTGTAAGGAACTTTCTCAGAAGATAAGAGCGCCGCAGCACTGATCTTCCGGGAAATATATCCGGTTGATTAATCCGGTGTTCCTGATATTATGAAAGGCGGAGGTTATAACCGTGCAGAATAAGTTCGGCTCTCGTCATCTGACCGTTGCCGTAAAGTTGATTGTCTCCATAGCTGCGGCAGAACTGCTTATCATGATCATATTCAACGCGGTCCGTATCGAAACCATGCTTTCGAGGACCATGATCAATCTCGCCGACGCTCTTCTGCTCAGCCTGGCCGCTTCGGTGATGATATTTGTCTGGGTGGTAAGGCCCATGAAATCAGCAGAAGAGTACAGCAGCGTGGAGAGCAGGGGAAGACTGAGCGAAAAGAGATACCGGTCGCTCTTTGAAAGTTCCATGGACGCCATATACATAACCGAGAGGGAAGGGCCGTTTCTTGAGGTGAACCAGGCGACGCTCGACCTTTTCGGTTATACGAGAGAAGAGATGATCGGTATGGATGTGCGGCGGATCTATGCAGATCCTGACGACCGCCACCGCTTTCAACAAGAGATCGAGAAGCAGGGCTATCTTAGGGATTACGAAGTCTGCTTCAAAAACAGGGAAGGAGACGAGATCGACTGCCTGCTTTCTTCCTCGGTACTTTTTACCGATGACGGTAATATCCTCGGATACCAGGGAATCATACGAGATGTCACTGAGAAGAAGCGGATGGAGACAGCCCTGCGGGAAAATGAAGAGTGGCTCAGGACCATTTTCGAGGCCTCGCCCGCAGGTATCATTCTTGTGAGCCCTGAGGGGAAGATCACCTTTGCGAATCAGCGCATGGCCGAGATGTTCGGCCGTACTCATTCTGAACTTATCGGGCTGCCGTATCCTGAGCTTCTGCATGAAGCCGAGAAGGCTGTCGGTGACAAGAAGATGAGGCAGCTGATAGCAGGTGAGCTGAAACAGGTCACTACTGAGCGGCATTACCTGCGGAAGGACGGAAGCGATTTCTGGGGCTTTCTTTCCGGCAGGAGACTGGAGGGACCTGACGGACGGCTCAGGGCGCTCGTGGGGATCATTGCTGACATAACGGACCGCAAGAAAATGGAAGAGCAGCTATACCTTTCCAAGCAGGACTGGGAAGAAACATTCAATACGCTCACTGATATGGTTACCGTTCACGACAAGGATTTCAATATTATCCGCGCAAACAAGGCTGCTGAGCTGATTCTGGGTCTGCCATTCCTGGAGATGACCAAAACAAAATGTTATGAATATTATCACGGCACCGGATGTGCGCCTGAGGGCTGCCCAAGCTGTCAGGTGCTGAAGACCGCTGTTCCGTTAACAGCGGAGATATTCGAGCCTCATCTAAAAAAGTTCATCGAGATCAGGGCCATCCCCCGTCTGGACAAGAATAACGTTCTTGTCGGCCTGATCCATGTGGTCAGGGACATCAGCGAGAGTAAGAAACTCGAAGACCAGCTCAGACAGGCGCAGAAGATGGAGGCGATCGGACAGCTTGCAGGCGGCATTGCCCATGATTTCAACAACATTCTTTCTGCAATTATGGGGTACGGACATCTCCTCCTTATGAAGATGGCTGACAATGACCCGCTACGGAACTATGTTGATCAGACCCTTGAGGCATCTGAGCGGGCAGCTACCCTTACGCACAGTCTCCTTGCCTTCAGCAGAAAACAGACGATCAGCCTGAAGCTGATCAATATGAACGAGCTTGTGAAAAGGTTCGAGAAGTTTCTTCTGCGGCTAATCCGGGAAGACATAGAGTTTAAAACCGTTTGTGCGGATGAGGACATCACGGTCATGGCTGACACCGGCCAGATAGAGCAGGTACTGATGAACCTTGTGGCCAATGCGCGGGATGCAATGCCTGATGCAGGGAAACTGACGATAAGGACAGGACGTGTTCATATTGAAGATGAATTCATGAAGATAGACGGCCATGGGAAAGCCGGGGAATACGCCCTTATTACGGTTTCAGACACAGGTATCGGCATGGATGAAAAGACAAGGGAGAAGATCTTTGAGCCCTTTTTTACGACCAAGGAACAGGGCAAGGGGACCGGGCTCGGCCTTGCCATGGTCTATGGCATTGTAAAGCAGCATGACGGATATGTTACGGCATACAGTGAGCCCGGGCAAGGCACCACATTCAAGATATATCTCCCGTTTGTCAGGCCTCACGCCGGTGTGGAGATCACTGAGGAGCGCAAAGAGGCAGCTCCGGTCAGGGGCGGGACCGAGACTGTTCTGGTTGCTGAAGATGACGAGGCATTAAGAAAGCTTGCTTCCACGGTAATGGGTCAATTTGGATATACGGTCATCGAGGCTGTTGACGGCGAGGATGCAGTCCTGAAATTCATGGAGAACAGGGATCGGATCCAGCTCATTATTCTTGATGCGATCATGCCCAAAAAGAACGGCAAGCAGGTTTATGACGAGATCTCATCCCTATCGCCGCGTATCAAGACCCTGTTTACCAGCGGATACACAGCAGACGTGATCAGCCCCAAAGGAGTTCTTGAAAAAGACATGCATTTTATCCTCAAGCCTGTTTCTCCCATCGATCTTCTGAAAAAAGTTCGGGAGATCCTCGATTCCTGAAGCAGGTATATCAGTCTTCGGCGAGCTGGTTTTTGATCTTTTCCTGCTCGAGATGTTTCTGAAGCTTTTCGGTATTATAGAGTTTGAGGTGGTTGAACATCTCAGTTTCGCTAAATACGCCTGACTGGACGAGCGCCTCACCGAAAAAAAGATAGTTGTCCTCCTGTTCTATCATCAGTTCCCTTACCTGAGCATCGGTCAGAAAGCCGAGTTCTATCGCCAGCTCCCCGAACTTCTTGAGAGTCTCTTCCTGTGTGATCAGGATCCTCTGGATCTGGTCATCAGTCAGCATGTTTCTGCTCTTTGCAAAAACACCGATCTTCTGGTTATGTCTGAGCTGCAGGGCGCGCGCCTGAATCACCTGATCATTGGTAACGAGCCCCTGACTGCAGAGATACTGGCCAAAGAGAAAGAAGCGTGTGCGCGGCCGCCTGGCATTGTACTCCTGCATCTTGCTGTAGTACCCGCAGATGATGCAGGTATCGATCTTCTGGGCATAGGTGCCCTCGACCGTACCGCTGCAGATGGTGCCTGCCACAAGCCAGCAGTTGTTGTCAGGCGCAAGAGCCGCAGGACAATAGCCGAATTCCGCCACATTCTCGCCGCCAAGCTGCCTTCCGCACTTCCTGTATTCCCAGCATTTAATCAATTTCGTGATCGTCATCTCCCCGGAGGGTTTTTTCTTAGCATACCATGCGTGGTGACTGGAAGGGTGCTGCAGACGCTGGTATAATTGTTCAGCCCGAGGGTTGGAGGAAAGCCAGGATGGATACAAGATCAAATTACCGATGAGAAACAGTATGGCGTTTGAGCCTGTTGCGCCGGTCGGCGATGTGATCAGGACGGAGTGGAAATGCCCGATGCATCCGGAAATCGTGCGCGCTGCGCCAGGAAGCTGCCCTAAATGCGGTATGGCACTCGCACCGAAAACAGTCAGTGCTAAAAAAAGAAATATCCCGAACTTCTCGATGTGACGCAACGGTTTACGGTGAGCGCGATTCTCACGATTCCGCTTGTCATACTTGTCATGGCTGTATTTCTCCCTTGCTTAAAGCACCTACTGTCGGCTGGCATGGAGAGGGTAGAAGGGATTTATTTCATTTTACTGCTGCCTCTATCCGGTAGATATTCCCCTTGCCGTAGTCGGCAACATAGACCTCTCCTGCTTCATCTTCTCCAAAGGTCGAGATCGAAAGTCCGGAGCTCTTGAGTTCCCTGTTCATCCATGTCTCCCCCTCCTGCTTCAACCCCCAGATACGGCCCGAGCAGAAATCCCCATACAGATAGATGCCCTGCATCTGCGGGTGCCTGCTGCCCTGGTAAACCATGCCTCCGGTTACCGAACATCCCTTGTCGTGGTCATATTCAGCGGCGGGAAGAGCAAGTCCCTTCCTTTCGCAGTCCTTTGTCTTATAACAGTGGAGGCCCTCCATGATATTCCATCCATAATTTCTTCCGCCCCTGCTTCCTTTTCGCTCGACATTGATCTCCTCGTATCTGTTCTGTCCGACATCAGCTATATACAGGTCACCTTTTTTTCTGTCAAAGGAGAAGCGCCAGGGATTTCTGAGGCCTGTTGCCCATATCTCGGGCCTGTAAGCGGTGTTGTTCAAGAACGGGTTGTCTGGCGGAACAGCATAGGGCATTTTGTCAGACTCGACATTTATTCTGAGCATCTTGCCGAGAAGTGACGCTGGATTTTGTGCGTACTCTTGAGGATCGCCGGCAGACCCGCCGTCACCCATACCGATATATAAATAGCCGTCAGTGCCAAAAGCCAGCTGGCCGCCATTGTGATTTGCGTAAGGCTGTTTGATCGTCAGGATGATCTCTTCGCTTTTTGGATCAGCCCTGTCCGGATCTTTCGTGAGGCGATAGCGCGCAACGACCGTATCGCCGGACCTGTCCGTATAGTTTAGATAGAAATAGTTCTTTTTGTGATAAGCGGGAGGGAAGACGATGCTCAGCAGGCCGCGTTCTCCGCAGCAGCTTACCCGTTCAGAAATATCCAGAAAAGGTCTTGGGCTGACATTACCGTTCTTTATTAGTAGAACCCTCCCCCTCTGTTCTGTGACAAAAAGCCTCTTGCCGGCGTCCCCTGCATTTGCTATATGTGTCGGCTGTTTAAGACCGCTCATGAAAAGTTTGAGCGTTATTTCCGGCCATGCCATGACAGCCTGCTCCTGCCCGGGACTGTCCCATCGCGTGCGGCCGATCGTGAGGAAGACCAGGACAATGATCAAAAAGATGAGAAAGCGAATGCCGCCCTGTCCAGATGCTACTCCCTTTTCCATTTCTTTTTTCTGAGCCTTCCTTCAAGACTGTCAATGAACTGGCGTGCTGTCCTGCCGGAGAAACTGCCGCCGGAGATGGACCATTGCATTGCCAGGTGTCTCAGTTCCTCGCGGTTAACCCTGAGTTTCCTGATCTTCGCATAGTTCCCGACAATCTCAAAATACGTATCAAAATCAAAATACTGAAACCCTAAGCGCAGGCCAAAGCGGTCAGAAAGTGATATCTTTTCCTCAAGTGCATCTTCAGGATGAAGTTCACCCTTTGGATCACGCTGGTTCTCTTCGATCAATTCCGGTATGAGATGCCTGCGGTTCGAGGTAGCATAGATCAGCATATTTGAAGGCCGTGTCTCAAGCCCGCCTTCAAGCACGGTCTTGATCTGCCGGTACGACCTCTCATCCTCATCAAAGGTGAGGTCATCGCAGAATACGATGAACTTCTCTGGACGCCTTCTGATGATGTCTGCCAGGTCGAGGATGTGCGAAAGGGAATCCCGCGGCATCTCCACCATCCTGAGGCCCCGAGTTGCATAGGCATTGAGCAGGGCCTTTACTGCTGAGGATTTGCCTGTGCCCCTTGGTCCGTACAGAAGGGCGTTGTTGCAGGGCAGGTCCTGGAGGAACTGCTCGGTGTTCTCTCTCAGTTCATGGAGCAGATCGTCGATGCCTATGATCTCGGCAAAGGCGATGGGGTCTGGTGCGGCAATGCCCTTCAGCAAGAGCTGTTCATTGCGCGATGAGCATTTAAATGCCATGAAACAATCCAGCACCGAGCCGTCGAACGAAGGAGAAAGAGAATCTGCAATGCGTTCAAGGTTCTTGTTCAGAAGTGTGATCTGATTCAGCAATTCGTCCATGTCTCATTTTATTACAGGACTTTTATCAAAGCAACCAAAGAATGCAGGTCCGATCACGCGACAACGGAAAACGGACAAAGCCTGTTTCCTATTGCCAATTTGTGCCTGGTTATATTAATATCCCGTTCATATCGCTGGTTCATGAGCACATTATCTGTTCTTCCGGGGGGATGAAGGAAATGTTCCGAAAAGGTTACCACATCATCATGCTCTCAATATTCGCTGCAGTCAGCTTCTGGTTTATCGATGCTGTTGTGGATTATCTCATTCATTATGACGAACCGTTCCTGTCTCTCCTAATATTTAACAGGACTGAAGTGGCCTTTCGTCTGCTCGTCTCAGCTGCCTTTCTTCTGTTTGGACTGATCATGTCCGGGATGTTTTCGAAGCAGAAGAGAACTGAAACAGCGCTTCTTCAGGAGATCAACGAGCGCAAGCAGGTCGAGGAAAGGTTATACGCGCTATCGACCCGGGATGAACTTACCGGTCTTTATAACCGCAGGGGTTTTTTTACACTTGTCGAACAGCAGCTGAAAATGGCGGATAGAGGGAAGAACGATATTCATATTTTTTATGCAGATATGGATAACCTGAAAGAGATCAATGACACGCATGGTCATCAGGAAGGCGATCTGGCAATTGCCGAGATGGCTGCCATTCTCAAGGAAACATTCCGAGAATCAGATATTATAGCCCGGGTCGGCGGCGACGAATTTGTGGCAGTGCCGGTCGGGACAACAGGCGAAACGGTTGCTGTCATAGCCGACCGTATCAATAGAAATATCGAACTGCACAACACCGAAAGGGCAAGGTCTTACAGGCTCTCTCTCAGCTTTGGCATTGTCGATTACAAACCGGATTCTCCTGTCTCGATCGATGAACTTCTCTTTCAGGGGGACGCGCTGATGTATGAGCAAAAGAACAGGAAGAGACTCCCTGCAGGAATTAGGCAGGAAACTATTTACGAACAGGAATAGCATCAGGAGCTCCTGGTCAGTGAAGTTTTATGTCAGAGGATCACGAACTTGCCTTCTGATTTTTTAAGAAACCCTTCTGCAATCAGCCCGTCAAGTATCTGATCGAAATTCTCCGGAACTCTTGTCATCATCTTTTCGAGCGAACTTTTTGTCATGCCTGCTGAATGGAGCAGTGTCTTCAGGATCTGGCCCCTGATCTGGCGCTGCGAGCCTTCGAATTTCGACTGTCTGGTATAGTGGGCGCTCCTGCGATTCGGATTTGCGACCTCTTTTTTCAACTTAACCCCATAGTCCATCAGCGCATAGTACCACTCCCTCGGGTTTGTTCTGTCCATTGTCTTTTCGATCAGCGGCATGATCTCATCATCCCTGATGCCCTCCCTGTCTCTAAAAAAGAAATGAATATAGACACGTCTTATATTGGTTTCGATGAAAAAAGTTGGGCTGTTCGTTGCAAACGTGTGAATGGCTGCTGAGGAATATCTGCCTATGCCCGGCAGTTTGACCAATTCTTCCGGGACCAGGGGAAGCTTACCCTGATATTCATGGACAATAAGCTCTGCCAGTTTTTTGAGGTTTATTGCCCGGCGGTTGTATCCCATGCCTTGCCATACCCTGAGGACTTCAGCAAGCGGCGCCTTTGCGAGCCTCGAAAAGTTTGGGAAGGCCCTGATGAACTCGCGATATTTGACCAGCACCCGCTCCACCTGTGTCTGCTGAAGCATCACTTCAGAGAGGAGTATGTGATAGGTGTTTCTTGTTTTGCGCCAGGGCATTGGCCGCTGGTGTTCGTGATAATGCATATATATTAGCTTTTGAAAGTTCCTGATCGTCTGCGCGGTTAATCCCCTCGTCCGAATATGTTCAATACATCTCATTTCATCTGACATATGATTTACAATAAGGCCATGAAAATGAAAAAGCAAACACCGGTGAAGGTCGTTGCAGCAGTTATCGAAAAGAACGGCAAGGTGCTGCTTGCGAAGCGGCGGCGGGGTGACATGCTGGCCGGCAAATGGGAATTCCCCGGGGGCAAGATCGACCCGGGCGAAACAGCAGAAGAGGCGCTGAAAAGGGAGCTGCGTGAGGAACTCGGCATCGAGACCGAGGTGCAGGACTTTATCTGTTCGAGCAGGTACGACTATGAGCATCTGTCGGTAGAACTGCTTGCTTACAGGGTCAAGCATATCTCGGGAGATATCACGCCCCATGTGCATGACGAGGTGAGATGGGTCCTGTTTGAGGACCTCTGTTCATTCGAGTTTCCTGCAGCGAATGTCGAGATCGTCAGGCGTCTCTCCTCATGCCGGGACCTATGACCTTTATCATAGACGCCTGTTCAAGGATTCCTCACAATAAGAGCATGAAGATATTGCTTGTTGTTATGATGACCGTCTCTCTAATTCTCTGCCTGACATCCCTGCCAGATGCAGCCTGCAACGAGTGTCACAGCAAGAACCCGAAGATGCGGAAGATGCACGAGGCCCTTGGTTATAAAGATTGTTTCAAATGCCACGGCATGGGGCAGGTTAAGAAAGGTGATGAGCAGAAGACCCAGATGACTTCAGATTCGCTCTGTATCGACTGTCACAAGAAGTGAAGGCATAATCTGTTGTTTGTGATAATCTTTGCTCACTGCTCAAATGAATTCTCATGACAAGACACCAATCAGAGCGGTTGACACAGAAAGGTGCAACATTATGATAAAATTGAAACATGCAGTTCGAATGGGACAGGGAAAAGGCAAAAAGGAACCTAAAAAAGCATAACGTGTCATTTGATGAAGCTGTAACGGTATTTTATGACCCCTTATCGGCGACTTTTGACGACCCGGACCACTCGAATGACGAGCAAAGGCTTGTCACCGTAGGATACTCCTCTCATAAACGGCTGCTCATGGTTGCGCATACGGAGAGAGGGAAAACCATACGAATTATCAGCGCGAGGCTTGCAACGGCGCGCGAAAGGAAACGACATGAAAGCTAAAGAAAAGAGAATCAGTGATGAATTACGCCCTGAATATAATTTTGATTATTCAAAAGCTGTTCGCGGCAAGTATTACAAACGTATCTTAGAAGAGGGAGCTAATGTTGCCATGCTTGAGCCGGATGTGGCGAAGGTATTTGTTGATTCAGCCGCAGTAAATGCTGCATTAAGATCATTGCTTGATTTGACGAAAACAACACAGCGCCTGACAAAAAAGTCCGGCGGACGGGGAATAGCCGCTCATTAATGTTGGCTTCAAATCTCACGGTATGGGGCGGGTTAAGAAGGCCCCTGAAGAGCGTGCTGCGCAGATGTCCGCTGATCCCCTCTGTATCGACTGCCACAAGAAGTGAAAGCATAATTTCCCGCAAGTCGTAACTCCACTATTTATTTCTTTTTTTGTCAGATAAATATCCCCTCTCAATTTTCAGTTTTCCTTGACGTAACTGCTATTTGCCCATAAAATGAAGAAAAAAACGCATGCGATATAAATGTTATGAGTATTACATAACGACATAAACAGCTACAGCATTAAAGAAAAAGAAAATAGAGGCACTAACAGTCAATGAACGACGAACAGCGATTTTGTCCAATTTGTAGAGGATTCCACGATCCTGATTTCACATGCACCGATCGTGCTGGTTCTGTATTGCGTGCAGCAGGTATTGAAAGAAAACCAATGAACAATGGAGAACTGCAGAAAACAATAAAATCAGCTGATCGGTCAATGCTCATTCTTTTACTTGTGATTTTGGTAGCGGTAGTCTTTTTCTTCTTCTATTTTAGTTGAACTCGATGTTTGATATATAAGTGACATCCATGGCATTAAAGGCAACAGACAATTAAAACATGAAAGTTCTCAGAACAATCTGTTCCAGGCGATGTGGTAATAACCGTCTTTTGTTTTCACTTGTGTCATACACCGCGCGCCTGAGCACGATCGTTACCGTTTCCCCAGCCCTTCCCAAAGCGAGCCCTTGATGCCGTGCTCCCTGAGCTTCTTCTGAAGACGCGGATGAAAATTGATCTCATAGCCCGGCATGATCCAGTTCTTCTTCTTTGAGACTGCCTCAGCCACCTTGTCGTAGTCGGTCAACGTTCTTGAGTGATAGAAAACAGGCGTGAGGCCAATGTTCGATATGCCGAGATCCTGCCTTGCATGCCGTGCCAGAACTGTGCCGGGGAATATCCTGATCCCTGCCATGATCACCGCAGCATCCGGTCCGATCTCCTCAAGCCGAGCAAGGGTCAGATCGATCGTTTCGTCGGTATCGCCGGGCGAGCCTGCAAAGATGAAATGGCAGAACTTCAGGCCCGACTTTTTGCATATGGCCGATGCTTTCCTGACCTTGCTGAAGTCGAAACTTTTCCCCAGGTTCCTGAGCATCTCGTCAACAAGGGAGTCAGTGCCGAACTCAACAGCAGTGCAGCCTGCCCTGACCATGGCTTCTGCAAGCTCCTCTGTCATATGTGCAGGATTTGCGTAACATGACCAGTTGATATTGATGCTGCGTCTGATGATCTCATCGCATACCGCCCTTGCATGGGAGACCGGATAGTTGAATATGCTGTCAACGATGAAAAGATGTCGTGCCCCGGTTGCTGCAATGATCTGTTCCATTTCATCAGCAACAGACTGCGGGCTGCGCAGTCTGACAGTCCTGCCTTCTACCTGCGGGTATGTGCAGTAGATGCATTTGAAAGGGCAGCCCCTTTTTGTCTGTATGTTCAACATGCCGCCAAGCCGGTCATAGGAGCTGAAGTCGAACAGTTTGCGATCAGGTATAACGCTATCCAGGTCTTTGATCCGTGAGCGGGATGAAATGATACGGCCAATACCCCCCTCAATCCCCCCTTGTAAAGGAGGGAGGACATGCCCGGCAGCCGCGCCACGTATTTCAGCTTCCCTCCTTACCAGGGAGGGAGCGAGGGAGGTTATCTTTTTCATTAATTCCGGAAAAGCCTTTTCGCCTTCGCCGATGATCCCGAAATCAGCACCGAGCTCCTGCATGAACGCCTCGGGCATGATCGTAAAACCTGAACCACCCAGGACGATAGGTGCCGAAGAATATCTGCGCAGAGAGCTGATCGTTGTCCGGTATTCTTCTAAATAGGAGTGCTGTTTTGGAAAACAGACATCGTCAATGTTCCTGAGCGACATGCCGATCACATCAGGCTGGAAGCCGCTGATCGTTTCCTGAATGTCGCTCTCCATATCTTCAGAAAAGCAGAGGTCGATCGTTCTGACATCGTGATCATGCTTCCTGAGTGCAGATGCAATGTACGAGAGGCCGAGAGGGAATACCGGGTCAGGCAGATGTTCACGGTTAGGGGAGACAAGGAGGACTTTCACTACAGGCCTCTGAATATTCTTAGGATCGAACTGAGCTTGATGCCTTTGCCGCGGAAGCCGCTCATCAGACCGGCCATGATCTTGCGGGGTGAGAGATAGAACGACAGATAGGCCTTCTTGAGCAGAGCCTCAAGCTCCTTCTGTCCGAGATGGTCGGTGCGCACCACAGAATGCAGACAGTCATAACGGTCCCAGTCATAGGATATGATCCTGTCCTTCACCTCGTCAAAGAGTTTTGTGCCGGGATAGGGCGTAAGGATCGTGAACTGCACAGCCTGCGGATCGATCTTCTTTGCATAATGAACGGTGTCCATCACCATTTCCCGTGTCTCGTCTATGTCGCCGATGATGAAGCTTGCATGGACAGAGATGTTGTATCTTCTCAGAAGTTCGGTCACATCCCTTGCCATGGTATCGGTGATGCTCTTATTGTATTTGTCGAGTGTGGACTGGTGTCTGGACTCAAAGCCGATGAAGATATACTTGCAGCCGGCTTGCGCCATCTTCGCGACCATCTCCTCGTTCTTCAGGAGCGTGTCTGCGCGCGAAAAGCACCACCAGTAGATATCGATCTTCCTGCGCAGGATCTCATCGCAGATCGCAATGACCCTTTTCGGGTCGAGCGTAAAGTTGTCGTCAAGGAATGCTATGCCGTTGAAGTCATGGTTCGCAACAATGTCCTCTATCTCGTCGACGATCTTTAGGGGGCTCCGCGATCTCCACTTTCTGCCGCTGAACTCGGTGGAGCAGCAGAAGGAGCAGCCAAAAGGGCATCCCCTGCTGGTGAGGATAGAGGTCATTTTCCGCTTGCCCATTTCAAGGTGGCGGTATTCGCTCATGGCCAACAGATCGCGGGCAGGAACAAGATCATCAATGTTATCGATGAATCCCCTGCTGGCAGTCCTCTGAATATTCCCATCCTTCAGATAGCTTATGCCCTGAACAGAAAATGCTAGCTCTGAGCCGATCGTGTTTGCAAGTTCGAGCATGGTCTGTTCGCCTTCTTCGCGCACCACAAAGTCACAGAACCCTGTTCTGAGCGTATCCTCATCTCTATAGCTGACATGGGGCCCGCCCATGACTACCGTGCAGCCGGCGTCCTTTGCCTCTTTAGCAAGCCTCAGACTGCTCTTGTATCTGCTTGTATCAGCAGATATGCCGACAATATCAAAGGCGGAATAATCGACCTTTTCGTCAGTGACATTGAAATCAACGATCTTCACTTTATGTCCATTGTCCCTGAGCACTGCCGCTATATAGGCGATGCCCATGGGCGGGAGGATGAAGCCGACCTTGCGGTATGTGTCTTCCCTGAATGGGTACGCGAGGAGAACCTTCATGTCCTGAATCTCCTGGCGATCTTGAGCGTGAGAACGTAAGAAACAGAACTGACCACAAGGCCAAGCACTATGCCTCCGATGATCGTCGGCAGAATATAGGACTTCAATACTGCCAGATCGGTTGTGAACTGTATCTTCAGGAGCGCACCGCTCAGCATCAGGTTGCCGATCTGGGCGCTGATGAAGAGGATAAAGGGAAACGATATCGGGTTCGATATCTGGGTGCCGAGAAAGACGATCATTATGTTCAGCCTGAGGAGATGGGCAAGGCCGATCGCCACGACCGTATGGAGTCCCACGAGGGGAAGGATGCCGACAAAATTGCCGAGTGCAACAGCAAACGCGATCTCAGACGGCGAGAGACCTTTTTTCAGAAAGCGTGTGATCGTCTCCTTATATTTTTTAAGCATCAGCACAAATACTTCTGCGAGATCTCATGCTTCCTTCTTCAGCACTATAGATGCTGCGGCTCCGCCTGTTGAGAACGAAGTAATGAGAGCAGAGTCAGTATGAACAGTCCTCGGGGCGTTTATTACCAGATCAAGTCCGCATCCTTCCATGGGCTCCTTCAGTCCGGCTATCGCAGGCACTATTGCCCTGTTCAGGCAGAGTGCAGTTGACGCGATCCTCAGGATACCGTCTGCCGGGAAATAACCGTTATATGACCTGAAGGCAGTCACAGGGACCGCATGCCCGAACAGTTCCCTGATTGAATCTGCTTCGAGACGGTCAAGGGCATCTGTCGAATTTGCGCATGCTGAAACAAATCCCGGCGCGCTTATGCCTGCCTTTGCAAGGGCGGTCAGCATCGCTTTTTTCATCGACTCCCGGCCGCTGTCATACGACGTGATCAGCGCAGGATATGACGTTATCTCTGCTGCGGCAATAGTGCAGTACGTTCCGGCACCCCTCTTGTCGGCATCTTCTTTTCTCTCAAGGATGATCGATGCAGCGCCTTCACCAAGTACTAAGCCGTTTCTTTTCCTGTCAAAAGGCATCATATTATTAGACAGGACGTTGAAGCCTGAATATCCAACAAATTCAGCTGCGCTCAGTTCGTCTGCGCCTGAGACTATTGCCATGTCTGTCAGGCCGTCGTTCAACAGTCCGCAGGCATATGAAAGTGCCAGTTCAGAGGATATGTCAGCATGGCTGAAGGTGATGTTCTGCCCGCGTATACCGAACTGCATCGAGATATGCGCTGCCGCGATATTCTGTACCGTCTCAGGAAAAAGGATCGGATTTGTTGCCTCAGGCCCTTCTCTCAGAAGGCCTTCATAAAACTTGTCCGTGCTTTCTGTGCTTGCGAGCCCTGTGCCGACAGCAATGGCAACGCGATAACGGTTGGCGTCATTGATATCGAAGTTCGCATCTTTTATGGCCTCGATCGCAGAGGCAAGACCGAACTGCGAAAAGCGCGACATGCGGCGTGCCTTCATCACAGGGATGTGATCCTTTGCCACGAAGTCCCTGACTTCCCCCACAGTCGTGAGACCTGCATACGGGAGGCCGAAGCCGGAAGACTCGGCAATGCCTGTTTGTGTGTCAAGAAAGGACCTGATCAGGTTTTCCCTGTTGATACCGGCAGGACAGATGACGCCGATGCCTGTGATCGCTATCATGCAGGCCTCTTCAGGATAAGGGCAGTATTGTTGCCGCCGAATGCCACAGAGGTAGAAAGCACGACCGAGATATCGTTCTTCCTGCGCGGTTCTGGAACATAGTCAAGATCGCAATCTGGATCAGGGTTGCGGTAATGCACGGTCGGAGGAATTATGCTCCGGACAAAGGGCAGGATCGCTGCTGCCGCCTCCTTTGCGCCTGCTGCACCGAGGCAGTGTCCTATCATCGATTTTGTCGAACTGACAGGAATTTGAACCGCACGTTCCCGGAATGCAAGCTTGATGGCGTTGGTTTCTGCCAGATCATTTGCCGGTGTTCCGGTGCCGTGGGCATTGATATAGCCTACTTCTGAAGCTTCAATACCAGATGACCTCATTGCCAAATGAATTGCATGGGCAATGCCTGTACCGTCAGGCGAGGGTGCTGTTACATGATAGGCATCGCAGGAGAGGCCATACCCTGCTATTTCTGCATAACTCTTTTTTCCCCTTTTTGCCGCATGTTCTGCTGTTTCGACAACATAGATAGCCGCGCCCTCACCGAGAGATATGCCTTTCCTGTCCCGGTCAAAGGGCCTGCAGGCCTTTTCGTCAACTGCCCGCAGAGAGTTGAACCCTGCAAAGGTCGTCTCAGCCAGCGACTCACTCCCACCGGTGATCACAACGTCTGCGATCCCTTTTTTGACGATCTCGCCTGCAATACCGATCGCCGTGCTGCTGGATGAACAGGCAGTTGAGATGGTGGAACGGAAGCCACAGGCTCCGGTGAGAAGGCCGATATAGTCGGTAAATGAAGAAGCCGTAAAGTATGTGAGAAGGGTTGGCTTGCGCTTCCTGCCCTGAAAGATCCTTCTCCTGAACTCTTCACCCTGAAGCAGTCCCCCTGAGCCGCTCCCGATCACAACAGCAAGGCGTGTCTTGTCCAAAGCCTCAAGATCAATGCCTGAATCCTGAATTGCTTCCCTTAATGCGACAACACCGAGCATGTTGCACCGCGAAAGCCTGCGGGAATCCTTGCGTTCAAAGTAATCATCAGGATCGAAGCCTCTAACCTGGGCGCCCAGTTTACCCCTGAATCCTGAGGTGTCAAAGAGCGTTATCTCTCCAATGCCGCATTTACCAATGCTTAAGGCATCCCAATAAAACTCTCTTCCGATGGCAATAGAGGAGACGACCCCAATGCCGGTGATGACAGGAGTTCTCATGATATCAAATCAAATCCCCCCCTTTACTAAAGTGGGGTTTGTGAGGACGTCAGGTTTAAGGTATATTTCCGATTTTCCCCTTTTGGAATAGGGAGTGTAAATGCCCCTCTTTGTTAAAGAGAGGTCTGGGAGGACATCAGAGTTCAGGTATATTTTCTGTTTTCCCACTTTGGAAAAGGGGGATAGAGGGGGATTTATTGGACTAAGGAATGGGAAAGTTAATGAAAAGTTCATCTCAACGATCTTTCCCTCACTGTAACGCCCTTGTCCGGCACGAATATAAAGTTGTCATCCTTTATATCAGGGTTCAGCTTTACATCACTGAACATGATGGTTGTAGGCTCGTTGTTCGGGTCAAAGAGTTTCGCCATGCGTGGGAAGGATGATTCCTCGGGTATCTCCATCTCTATATGGCTGATCGGGCCTTTCACTTTCGGCGAGAACTTAAGAAAGATGATCGACTTCTCTTTCCTTGCCGTGATCGTATAGTCGCGGGACATGGTCAGCACATCAAACTGCATCATGGAGCCGTATTGACTAAGGCCGGTCAATTTATCTGCTTCTTTCATGTCCGGGTAATAGATCCAGATATCCTTTCCGTTGAAGAGGACCTGCATGTTCACGCTGCCCCTGTATTCCCACCTGATCCTGTCAGGCTGTCTGTAGAGGAAACGGCCCTCTGTCTTTATCGGCTTGGTGAGGAGCCTGGTCTTCTTCTCCTGCGTAAAGTTTGCGCTTACGGTCTTTATCTTCGCCTGTTTTGCCTTGAGGTCGTCAAGGATGTCGGCAGGGGAAACTGATGCGAAGATAAGAAGAAAAAGTGAAATGAAAAATAGTTTCCTCATCCTTCCCTCCTTCCCCATTTGCCGCAGGTATCGCCCCAGCGGGCGATCACTGCATCGCAGTCATTGATCTGCATCACGCCGCAGGCGTTCGGGCAGTCAGAGCAGTAGAAACTCGAGGTCGAAAGCTGCTTTTCTGACAAAGACCAGCCTCTGAACCTTGTATGCTTTGTATTTCTGCTCAGGAGGGCTGCGCCGATGGCGCCCATGATCGGATAATAGTGAGGCACAATGAACTCCTTGCCGAGTTCGCGTTCGAATGATGCCTTGATGCCGGGGTTTGCAGCAACCCCGCCCTGAAAGATGACCGGATCGCTGATCTCTTTGCCGCGCGAGAGGTTGTTCAGATAGTTCCTGACCAGGGCATCGCAGAGGCCTGCAACGATGTCCTCAAGGTTGTGGCCCATCTGCTGCTTGTGGATCATATCAGATTCTGCAAAGACCGTACACCTGCCCGCGATCCTGGCAGGGGATGAGGCTGCGAGGGCATAATTGCCGAGCTCTTCAATCGCCATGCCGAGCCGCGTTGCCTGATGCTCAAGGAAGGAGCCGGTGCCTGCCGCGCAGACCGTGTTCATCGAGAAATCGACCACAACACCGTTTCTTATAAGGATCAGTTTTGAGTCCTGCCCGCCGATCTCGACTATGGTCCTCACATTCGGGATAAGGTGAATGGCGGATACTGCATGGGCAGTGATCTCGTTCTTTATCTGGTCAGCGCCGACTATATAGTCAGCCAGTTTCCTTCCGCTGCCGGTCGTTCCTACGCCTCTAATCTCTATGTCGCCCACGTCCCTTCTCAAAACAGAGAAGGCTGACTGGATGGCCTTAATGGGCTGGCCCATGGTCTTGTTATATGAGTTCCAGAGCACATTGCCATGCCGGTCGATGAGAACGACCTTTGTGGTAACCGAGCCTACATCAATGCCGAGATACGCTTCCATCTCTTCTCCTTTCGAGCAGGTCAACAAACGCTTCAAGTCTTGTTATTATATTCGCCTCTGATACATGCTCGTCAAATGTCATCGAAAGCACCGGATACTCCTTGTCCTTGCTTATCCGGTTGATGACTGCTGACGCAACAAGCTCAGGCATGCAGGTGAACGGCATGATATGGAGCACGCCGTCAACACCTTTTTTCTGAAAGAGGATGGTCTTACCGACGGTCTCGATGCTCTCGCCGCCTGAGGGAAAATTAAGATATCCCCTGGCCAGTTTCGTGGCATACTTTGTCTGGTTCCTCCTGAATGGTTTATATCTGAACCGGTCATTGAGCCAGTCGCTCAGCCAGACCCCGCGCTTTACTTCAACCCGCAGTTCGCCCAATTTCTTTTCGATCTCAAGGTTGGCAAAGGGCTCGATCACCACAAAGATCTCACCCAACACGCCGATGGTCACGGGCTTGAAACTCTTGTCGATCTTAATGTCATGGTACATCTTTTTGACCTGGGGCATTGTCCTGAAAAGCTTTGTGTACGAGTCTGCCAGGTCTATCATCTCGATGGCCTGCTTCAGTGTCAGGTCTGTATCTCCCCGGTTAATTTCGCGGGGTTTGTAATAGTGGTACAGGGCTGTTGCCTTGTCCAGAGCTGCCATGCGCATCAAAATGAGGAAGAAGACGATGTAACCATCATATTTATTCTTGATCTGGCTGATGTCCCGGATCGTATCGATCATATCTGAGAGCCGGTCAGGGTTGTCTGTTGTGGACATGGTGAATTTGTATCCCTGCTCCCGCAGGATCTGCTCCTGTATGATGCCGTAGTATCCGAACCGGCAGGGCCCGTAACCGCCTGGCATGAGGATCGCGTCTGCTCCATTGTCGAGGGCCTCCATCATGTTGCCGAGGTTGATCTTGAATGGCAGACAGGCGAACTCAGGTGAATATTTTACGCCGAGGTTCAGGGTCTTGACCGTAGCCTTTGGCGGGGGCTGCATGTCAACGCCGTGCTGCCTCAGTACCCGCGTGTATGCAACAGAAAGAAGACCCATATGCGGGACCGTGAGCCTCATGCGGTGACCTTTGAGATCATGTCTATGAATGCCTCGATCCGCGTCTGGATGCCCACATCTGACGCGTGCTCGTCAATGCTGAGTGCCATATACGGCTTGTTCCTCTGATTCAGTCTTTTTCTGATCAGGTCGCCGGTGAACGAGTCAGGGCCGCAGGTAGAACTGCAGACATTGATAACGCCGTCAATACGGTCATCCTTAAAAAACTGATGCGCAGAGGTTACAACCTCTTTGCCCATGTCCCAGTACACCCACTTGGGGATCACTGCCATGGCCTCACGGATATCCGGTTCAGCCGGCTTGATAAAAATGGGATTTGCATTAAGGTCTCTTATGCAGTTAAACAGGTTTTTCGAGAGATGCCGGTCAAAAAGAAGATAGGGCCTGCCGACAATGCCGATATTCATCTTCCGGTGAGATGACAGGATCGTCCCGCCTTCGGAAAGCAGACGCTCCGAGAGTCTGTGCTGTTCCCCGGATATCTCGGCTCCGGAGTTCATGTTCTTTTTAAATAGGGTATATACGTCAGGATGGGGCAGGGAAATTGCCTTTGCAATGGGTTTTGTGAACTCGTGTATTGCCTTGTCGCCAAATTGCTTGACGTGGAACACGGGGTCAACAATGCCGGGCAGGTTCGTGAAGCAGGCCCTGACAACATCAGGCAGGCCGATCATCTTCGGGCACATGAAACTTTCCCTTTCGACGCTTACATACCGCGGGATGAAAAGAAGGTCAACACTGTCCTTGAGCAGGGCAACATGACCGAGAAAGGTCTTTACCGGCAGACAGAAGTCGCCGGTTGCATGCCTGATGCCCTCCCTGAGAATATCCGCATGTGTCTCAGGTGATATGATGACCTCGCATCCGAGCTCACGAAAGAAGAGCTTCCAGGACTCGGCATAGCTGTAGTACAGCAGGCCTCTGGGGATTCCGATTCTCTGGTTTTTCATTGCTATGAAGTGTGTGTAACTCGCTGAATAATAGCCGTTTTTTTGGTAACATAATTTTAGATTATTCCGGTCTCTTTCTGCAAAGAAAGTTCCCCTGAAAATAGTTCTTATGTTTTAGCCGGGAATGTGTTAATCTTAATATGTGTTTAAACCCCCTAAAACCGGTCATCGCAGGTGGATTGTGATATGAATGAAATACATGAAATTATAGAAATGGGCAAGAGGCTCGACGCACTCTGGACGAATATGGCTGAGTGGAAAAAAGGCCACGCAAAACATTGGCGGAAGATCTCAAAGACTCTTGTGTACAAGAATATCCTGAAGAGGAAACCTGCCGAGCTGGTAACGATCATCAAGCAGCTTAAGAATATACAGGCAGAGCTTGTGGAATTTCTGAGGCGGCTCAGGAAGAAGAAGGTGTCTCAGGGAGAAGCAGTGTCCCAGACCGTGTTGAACGAGTTTTGGCTTATTTCCGACATATTTATCGAGATCTTCTATATTTACGGCCAGGGTCTTGAGGAGCGCACGGTGAGTATGGTCGATGATTGCCAGGCCAATCTGGCTTCCATGGCAAAGACCCTGAGGCCCTATCTCAAGCTGAACCCCCTTTACTCGGCGCTGATGAAATCCATGAGTGAGATCAACGAAACCCACGATTTTCTTGTGCACCACTACGGGAAAAAAAGAAAGACCGCAGTCTGAGAGAGCTGCATCATGGATGCAAAGCTCAATATATCCGGTATTTTCAGGTCTGAAGCAGAGCTCGCAGAGACGATCAATAAGCGAAAGATCTGTTACGACATCGAACCATACTATAACACTACAAAGCAGGGACAACTGACCCAGATCGGCTATCAGGTCAATATATACGGCACGTTCCCTGAAGCTGATGAGGATGCGTCTCCGGATGACCGGGAGTTCCCCCGCGTGCTGCGCGATGTCAGAAACATTGCCGAGGCATTATCGAACACCTGTAATCCTCTGCATATGTGTGATGCGACGATCGTGGATTCCAACAGCATAACCTATTCCCCGGATCGTAAGATGCGGCCCGATGTTACTGTCCATATCCCGGTCTTTGACCAGCAGCATTTCGGCCATCCTGTTGATAAGCATATTGAGGATACGGTCCAATTGGCAGGCAAGATACTCGAGACGGCGGGCGTTCAAAAAAAGAGATGGGAAGACCTGTCTAACTGAGCGGTTTTGCTGCCTTGACATAAGCTGATACCACCATCTTTTCGACGCCTTCACCAAACTTCCAGCTCTTGATGATCTCATCGCTGTTCTGTTTATCCACGAAGCAGACATTAATAAACCCTGTTTTATTGAGGATCGCCTTCAGTTCCTCCACGGGAACCGATCCGGTTATTCAGCCGCTGTAAGCATGTTCGTGATCAAGGATTTCTCTGCTGAATTCAGCTCGTTTGAGGATGTCGGAAATGGCGATCCTCCCCCCGGGTTTGAGAACTCTGAAGGCCTCAGTAAAAACAGCCTGCTTATCCGGAGCGAGGTTGATGACACAGTTCGAGATGATCACGTCAACCGAGTTGTCGTCAAGAGGCAGGTGTTCGATCTCGCCGTACCTGAATTCGACATTATCAGTCCCCAGGTGTTTTGCATTTTCAGTCGCTTTTGCCACCATGTCCGGCGTCATGTCAACGCCAATCACTCTGCCGGTACTGCCGACCTTCATGGAGCAGAGGATGGCATCAAAACCTGCCCCGCTACCCAGGTCAAGGACAGTCTCGCCCTCTTTGAGGTCGGCGATCCCCTGCGGATTGCCGCAGCCCAGCCCGAGGTTTGCCTCGCCAAGGCCGATCTTCAGCTCTTCATCGGAATAACCGAGTCTCCTGCCTGCCTCAAGGAGGCTTACACAGTCAGACTCCGGCGCGCAGCAGCTTGAAGGTGCAAGAAAAGAAAAATTGCCTTTGGCGACATCGGAGTAGCTCTTGACCACGAGCTGCTTAAGCTTTGTTTTCTCGTTGTCCATGATACAATTAATATAGCATGAAAAGAGCACGTGGTATCGAAAAAAAACTTAAAAGACTCCTTTTCCTGGGCGATTCCCTGATCGAGTATTTTGACTGGTCTGAGCGGTTTCCTGAGCACGAGGTCTACAACCTTGGCATTGCCGGAGAGACGGTTGAGGGGCTTTATTGCCGGCTCGCCGGTATCTTCAGGAAGGTGCATGACCCTGATATGGTCTTCATCATGTCCGGCATTAACAGTCTGGCGATGGGAGATAAAGGTATTGTTGATACATACCGAAAAGTGGTGCAGGAGATCAGGCAGGCCTGTCCGGCAACAGAGATCTTTGTGCAGAGTCTTCTTCCCGTGCTTTTTCCATTCCTGTCGAATGACGATATATGCCATATAAATACGGATCTGAGGCAGATGGCTGCCGACGAAAGGGTCCCGTATCTTGATCTCCATTCCCGGTTTCTTGATGAGAAAGGCGAACCAATGCCCCCTTTGCTTATGGATGACGGCGTACACGTGAGCGAGGAAGGGTACAGGGTCTGGTCAGGAGAGATACAAAAACTGCTTAGCTCTTAGACCTCAGTCAATCCTGCAGTCCCGGTCTGCGTAGATCATCCTGGAGCCCTGATTATGGCGGGCACTCATCCGAAGAGTGTCAGGAAGGGAGTTGATGATCGAAATCTGCACTTCAGGCCGCCGGCGGTACCCGAAGCGCTCCAGCTTTTCCAGGGTAACCTGCCCATCGTTTTCTTCGTTCAAATACACCAGTGCCGCTGTGCAGGCATTCTTCAGTTCAGCCATGGCCATGCTGTCGTAGGACATCTGCATTGCCTGTTCCGGGCTCTGCGGAAATCCGGGCGGCAGGTTCTGGCCCGGCATGAAGGGCATTACCATGGGGACATTCATCCGTTCTGCAGCCTGTTCCTGCTTCTTTCTGATCGCAGAAAGCACGAGTGAAACAGAGATGATTATGCTTATGCAGAGGATGCTGCCGATGCCGACATATACGGCTGCGGGCTTTACCCCGCCCTCACTTGTTATGGCATCTTCGATCTCTGACGAAGTCTTTGCCCTCTTTATCGCGTCCACAGAGCTCTGGGCATGTCTGAAATAGATATAGTATGCAGACAACCCCATAGCAACGCAGGTCAGGATGTTGATGCCGGGGATGAAGCTCAGTACCAAGACCCCTATGGCGTGCAGGTAAAGCTTCCTGTAAAGCAGCCAGAAGAAGGGGAGAAAAAATGCAGGCCAGTGCCAGGTTGTTACAAAAGAAGATGGCCCTTTGATACCGAACTTTCTGAAATTATCCATATATTTATCGGCGTGCGGCCCGACAAAAAGATCGATATATTCCTCATCGCTCAGCAGTGGTGTTTCCTTCTGGTCCTGCGCAGTGCCGGCTTCTATGGCCGCTACTGTCTTTGCCGGCTTCTTCAGATTTACAGCAGCTACTACGAAGAGGCCCTTATCGTCAAGAGCAGCACCCAGGGCAGATGCCCAGAAGGTATCATCGCGTTTTACCATCTCCGGACCGCTGCCCTGGAGAAATCCGGATGTGCCGCTGTCAACGATCAATGACGGGTTGGTCTTGACGAGTTCCGCAATGAGTTGTCTCAGTGATGCATACAGGTCACTTTCCTGTGTTCCGAGAATGCCGCTAAAATCAATGGCATCGGCATCCACGGTAAGCGGCTTTTTCTGCGTCCTGATAAAGACCATGACCCGTGTCTTCGGTCTGATGCCTGCAGGCACGTTATACACAGAGATGAGAAGAATGGCGGAAGAAGGCACACTCTCACAGCTGTAGCGATTGAAATTCAATCCGCCCTCTGCTCTGCTCAGAGCCCTGCAGGGAAGCGGTGTGTATTGAAGAGATACGGCTTTCTGCTGAGGGGTAATAACCATCGGCCCCGAAGGTCCCTCCTGGGGCCTTTCGGCATCCGCTGCAGATGCAGGTGACAATGAAGGAGGTTCGGTCCCCGAAGATACGGGTGCTGATACAGATAAGGATGACGCGCCAGGCTCTGCTGCAGGGTTACCTGCTTTGCCGGTTTCTGTTGACTGGACCTGTTTTATGGAACAGACAGCTCCAGCCTTCTCAAAAATGGCTTTATATTTTTCTGCGGTTTTCAGATCTGCATTGTTCTTGACAACTATAGGACGGCCTACGAAGTAGCGATCAACAGCATCTGCTGAGAGTTTGAATATTGCTGCAAGCTTTCCTTTGGTCTCTTCGAGCTGATGACCGGGAAGTGTCTCGCCGCTCAAAATGATTTTATAAACGGGTTCTGTCATGAATGGAGGCCCCGGGCGTCATGCGGGAACGACCCGACGGATAGGCGACTGATGTCTTCAAACTTAGGCATACGATTGTTAGTTTACCACAGAGGCTGAGAGACCTAAAGGGATTTCCGTAAGTTAGAAGTGCAGGCGTCAAGGGAATATCCTCAAGGAACGATATTATAAGTTCCGGGGACTTCATATTATTATTGCTTCTCAAAAAATCATCGGATATAATCGGTGCATGCCAAAAAGGACAAGTCTGGGGGTTTTCTGATGCAAAGCATGGATGCTTTTGTTCATTCAGAACGGTATTTTCAATGAAGTGGGAGAAAAAGATTGCAGGCCTTGTTGATCATATCAAAGGCTTTGTTCTCGCTGCATTTCTGATCATAGCGGTCCTCGCACTGGTTCTTGCCTATCGATATTACGAATATCGTCAGGAAGATCCTAATTTCTGCGTTTCCTGCCACATGATGAAGGAAGCTTTTAAGGAGTGGCAGAAGGGAAAGCACCGGGATATTATTTGCCAGCAATGCCACCATGTCAGCATGATTGAGCAGAACCAGCTCCTCGTAGCCTTTGTTATGAAGCAGCATGACCAGTCCTTCTCACAATCTCACGGAAGGGAGAAACCCTGGCGCGAGTGCAAGAAGTGTCATATGGATAATGTTGCCCAGGGATCAATGAGTTTAAAAAAATCCTACGGCCATGCAAAACATGTTTTTATGCAGAGCATTGAGTGCAAAGTCTGCCACAAAGGAACTCTGCATGATTTCAAGCCTAATGAGAGCGCTTGCAGCGGTTGTCATAAGGACAAAGGTGTTCACGGCATAGGGATGGAGGCGTTCTCATGCCTTAAGTGCCATTCCTATTCTGAAAAAACCGCATCAATGATCCCAAAAGACAGATGCATTAAATGTCATCCATCAGTTTCTGTCAGGGGGCCGATGTCGAGTATTCTCTGCCATCAGTGCCATAAACCTCATGGGAAGATCATACCGACCCTGGCCTTATGTACAACAGAATGCCATAGCAATGAGGCTACCGTTGGACAGCATGGGCTGCATATGAAGAAAGGACTTAACTGCCTTGACTGTCATAAGGCGCATACGTGGGTAGTGGGAGAACGCAGGGCCCAAACACTATGCAGCCGATGCCATCCTTATAAGAATCCCCGTCTTTTCATTTATTAGACTGCTCTTAGACCTCAACAAGGTCTCTAATCTTTGCAGAACTGCGAATATATTTATTCTATTTGCAGTTCTGCAAAGGAATCCCAGATAAGAATCCTTTAAAAACGGGATGTTTCCAGTTGGCATGAAGCCTGCATATATACAAGCAAGAACAACAAACCGGAAGC